>NZ_QWGI01000012.1:106366-107052 GCF_003435125.1 Clostridium sp. AM25-23AC
AGAACATCTTGCAAGTCGTAGCCGTCCCCCAGCGTGGAGGCGCGCAGACGGGTGAAGCGTTCCTGTCCCTGCCCGGTCAGCCGGAAGCTGATACCGCCGCCCCGAACCTTCTTGACCTCATATCCGGCCCGCTTCATCAGATTGAGAAATTCGTCCAGATCAGCGGGGCGTTCCGCCAGCGCAGTATCAATGGCAAGGCGCAGTCTGTCCTGATAGGAAAGCGGCCCTTTTCGTTCTTTCTGCCATTCTCCATAATTCCGATACTTGCCCTTGCTCCGGGGCTTCGGGTTCTCTACAATGGACAGCCCGTTTTCAAGGCACAGCCTGTCAGAGAGCCGCCGAAGGGCGAAGCTGGAGCCCCAAAAGTTTCGGAATTTCCGGGTGCAGTCAAGGGTGGTGGAGTTGTAATAAATGTGACAATGGATGTGCTGCTTATCGGTGTGCGTGGTAACGATAAAAGCGTGCCGCCCCTTCGTCCAGCGCATAGCCAGTTCATAGCCGATACGGTTTGCCTCCTTCGGGGGAACCTCGCCCGGATAGAAGGATTGCCGTATCTGATAGCACAGCACATCATTTTCTTTTTTCTGTTCCCGCCCCGTCATGGCGGCATAGCTGGCTTTTGTCAAAAGGAACTCGTCCGCCACAGTGGCCGGATCACATTCATAAGCGGAGATATACTTTCCGCT
>NZ_QWGI01000013.1:0-106565 GCF_003435125.1 Clostridium sp. AM25-23AC
GAGGGCTTATCCAGGAAGGTCTGGTTGGTTGATGAAACGGTAAAGATGATTTCAATATGTGGTTTTGAAGGTATGTGTGAGTAGACCAGGCAGAGATGTCTGGTCTTTTTTTGCAAAGCGCAAATTGACACAAGAGTCCTCATAGTAGTAGCTTTAAATTGGATTGACGCAAGAGTCCTCATAGTAGTAGCTTTAAATTGATTTGAAGTGTTATTATGAGGACTCTTTTTATTATTCTTTCACAAAACCTTTCTTGATTGCATCCTGGATCAGATGATCCGTAATTTCGTAGAGACGCTCGGAGCCGAGCTTCGTCTTGCTCTGGCGGCCGTAGACCTGCTTGGAGGTGATCTGGTGCTGCTTCCAGTCATCACCGTTATTGCTGTGATTTAAGAGAAGCGGTTGAAGATTGTCCATGGCATGGGCATATTTGGATTCAGATGTTTCGCAGTCCTCAAACTCGTCGAAGAGAGCGATGAGCTCATTTTTCTGATCCTCCGGTAGGATGGAGAAGATACGCTCTTTAGCAGCGTCTTCGCGGGCCTTTTGGGTCTTGCGACCTTCCTCGTCGTAGGCGAAGGTGTCACCTGCATCAATCTCCACGATATCGTGGATCAGGCACATCAGCATGACCTTTGCGATATCTACGGATTCATTGGAATACTCACGGAGAAGGTAGGACATGATGGCCATATGCCAGGCATGTTCTGCGTCATTTTCCCGGCGGCCATGGCCGGAGAGATGTGTCTGGCGCAGGATATTCTTTTCTTTATCAATCTCAAGTACAAAATCTAACTGTTGTTTTAAACGTTTATCCATGAATGTTTGCCTCCCGATATGTAAATTGACCTATAGGGTGTGTTTTTTGATGAGTCCAGAGGATTGATGAGTTTATCCTACCAATTTATGAGAGAAAAGTACAGCGGTTTTTTAGAATGGGAATTGTAACTGTTCCGTAGATCTGCGCACTTGCTGCGCAGACCGTAAGAAAACATAATCTGGAAGACAAAAATCCCATCGGTGCAGCCGATCTGAAATGGATTTTTGCTTGTAACTATGAAGGTACTGAATAGTTGCTGGAAATTCAAAGCAAGGCATGAACGGGTGAGAATACTGATAAAATAAGGATAAAACATACCGGAAAATAAAGTGTAGAAATTTTTCAAAAAATATAAAAAACGGGTTGACAGATGCGAAAACATATTATATAATAGCACTGTTCTTAAGGAACAGCTAAGAACAAAGGAAATATTCCTCGATAGCTCAGTCGGTAGAGCACGCGGCTGTTAACCGCGCTGTCGTAGGTTCGAGTCCTACTCGGGGAGTTTTTATTTTGCCAGTTTCATGGATATGAGCTTCTGGTACAAATAATGAACGCGGCCCCATGGTCAAGCGGTTAAGACATCGCCCTTTCACGGCGGTAACAGGGGTCCGAATCCCCTTGGGGTCATTGATGTGCCGATGTGGCTCAATTGGCAGAGCAGCTGATTTGTAATCAGCAGGTTATCGGTTCGAGTCCGATCATCGGCTTTCAGTCCTAAACTTATGGACCTTTAGCTCAGTTGGTTAGAGCAACCGGCTCATAACCGGTCGGTCCCGGGTTCAAGTCCCTGAAGGTCCACTCTACCTGGTAAAAGCTTCATACAACTGATAAAATATTTGGCCCGGTGGCTCAGCTGGTTAGAGCGCCGCCCTGTCACGGCGGAGGTCGTGGGTTCGAATCCCATCCGGGTCGTTTCCTTAGAAATAAGGATTATTAATTTCATATCTGGGATCTTAGCTCAGCTGGGAGAGCATCTGCCTTACAAGCAGAGGGTCATAGGTTCGAGCCCTATAGGTCCCATTTGATGGGAAACCATCATCGACATATTTATATGTCTGCCGGTGTGGCGGAATAGGCAGACGCAAGGGACTTAAAATCCCTCGGGGGCAACCTCGTACCGGTTCAAGTCCGGTCACCGGCATGAAAAGAGCTTGTTTTGCAAGCTCTTTTTTGTTTAACGAAAAACCCGAATTATGGGAGCGTGATGGAGATGAACAGGAGAGATCTCGAAATAATATGGATAGGAGAACAGATATGACATTTCGATATGCGTTGAAACGATCAATTCCGGTAATGGCGGGATATATCGTTCTGGGAATCGGATTTGGAATGCTGCTGGGAGCGAAGGGCTACGGCATCACCTGGGCGCTCGCGATGAGTGTGTTCATTTATGCGGGGTCAATGCAGTATGTGGCAATTGATCTGATAACAGGTGGCGCGTCGCTGATCTCAGCGGCACTTATGACACTGATGGTCAACGCAAGACATTTATTTTATGGAATCTCCATGGTGGAGCGATATAAGGACACAAAACCATATAAGCCGTATTTGATCTTTGCGCTTACGGATGAGACGTATTCGCTGGTGTGCAGTGGAGATGTACCGGAGGGGGTCGAGGAGAAGAAATATTTCTTCCTTGTCTCGCTGTTGAACCAGATTTACTGGGTAATTGGAAGCGTGATGGGATCGGTGCTCGGGAGTGTATTGAATATCAATACGGAAGGGATCGATTTCTCGATGACAGCTCTGTTTCTGGTGGTATTTACGGAACAGTGGATGAGCACGAAGGATCACAGAAGCGCCGTTGCAGGTGTTGCTGCATCCGTGATCTGTCTGTTGATCTTTGGGGCATCAGCCTTTCTGATCCCGTCGATGATCTCTATCACGGTGATTTTGACGCTGATGCGTGGGAGTAAGAAAACTGAGAGCAGCCAGATGACGGCATAATTCATGACATTTTCCGAAGGACAGGAAATAGTATGAAAACAGTGCCCAGGTTGCTGCACACGGGTAGGAAATTTCCGAACTGAAAATTCCGTACAATACAGCGGTAGCGGTGGATTTTGCTTGATTTAGGAGGAATAGAGAGGATGGATTTGAGGGCGGTCACACTGATCGCGGTATGCGTTGCAGTAACGATTGTTTTAAGAATTCTTCCGTTTGTGATATTCGGCAGGAAGAAGGAGATCCCCGGATACATTACATATTTATCGGGAGTTCTTCCGTATGCGATCATGGGGATGCTGGTGGTGTACTGCCTGAAAAATGTGAGCTTTTTTGCGGGATCTCATGGAATTCCGGAGATTGCAGCTTCCGCAGCGGTTGTCGGGCTGCACGTATGGAAGAGGAATACACTGCTCAGTATTGCGGCAGGAACTGTACTTTATATGTTTTTGATTCAGGCCGTATTTTAGGATAAGAGGAGAAAGCTCTGGAATTGTGATCATGGGTCATGATCAGTCTGCGGTGGTGCTGGAACTGCAATTTAGTATTCTGAATTGAGGGATAATTTCAGACAGAAGGAACAAGATAACGGTATATTACTTGAGATATTAAAAAAATTATGATATGATAGTCTCATCTTACGGGAAGTCTGGCGGATGGCACTGAATGCGGAATTTCGATGAAAATCCTGAAGGATCGAAATGGAGAATGGCAAAAGTGTAGGATCTTTATGACTGGAATGGAGGTCTGGATGAGACGAAGTGACAGAGAATTGAAGGACATGGCTGATATTGTGGCGATCGCGAAACGGGAGACTGTGTGCACCGTTGCGTTCCACGATGAGTCATGTCCTTATTTAATTCCATTGAATTATGGTGCAGAAGTGGAAGAAGGAAAGCTGGTTCTGTATTTTCACGGAGCGAAGGAAGGGACGAAGATCGATAAGATCAGAGAGAATCCTCAGGTTTCATATTGTATTTACGGGAAAAATAGCCTGGAGATCGATTATGACGCAGCCTGCAAGTCGACGACAAGCTTTGAGAGTATCTGCGGAAACGGAACTGCATATTTCGTGGAAGATCTCACATCGAAGAAAAAAGCTCTGGCGAGCCTCATGAATCAGATGAGTCAGAAGAAGGCATTCGAAGAGAACGCGTTCGCGGAGGCAATGGTGAACGCAGTGACGGTCTGGAAGATCGTAACTGAGAACGTCACCGGAAAAAGACATGAATAACATGAGGGACGGGTGTGTGCACGAATGGAAGCCCATGAGGGACAAAGAGGTGAAGAGAGCCGGAAACGTGCCTGTATGGTTCTGATGGATAAGGGAAACATAGAAAGGAGCATATACATATGGGAACAGATTTTAGAAAAGAGATCGGCACGACGATCGATCAGAGACGCGATGAATATACAAAAATCAGTGACGCGATCTGGGGTTTTGCGGAGCCGAGATTTCAGGAGTACGAGTCCACGAAGCTTCAGCAGGAGTTCTTAAAAGCGAGAGGATTTTCCGTCAAGGCAGATCTCGCAGGAGAAGAGACCGCATTTATCGCGGAATGGGGAAGCGGAAAGCCGATCCTCGCATTTTTAGGTGAGTTTGACGCACTTTCCAGCCTTCAGCAGGAGGCAGACTGCACAGAACGTCACCCGATCGAGGGAAAGACAAACGGACATGGCTGTGGTCATCACCTTCTCGGAACAGCGTCGGTAGCGGCTGTTGATGCGTTAAAAACTTATATGGAAGAGAATCACATGAGCGGAACGATCCGTTACTATGGCTGTCCGGCGGAGGAAAATGCGGGTGGAAAGGCATATCTGGTCCGGGATGGATATTTTGATGATTGTGATATCGCGATTACCTGGCATCCATACACAATGAATAAAGTTATGAAGGGCGGATTCCATCTGGCAAACTTCCGGGCATTCTTTACCTTCCACGGAATCTCATCCCATGCGGCCGGGGCGCCGGAGCTTGGACGTTCCGCGCTGGATGCCGTTGAGATCATGGATATCGGTGTGAACTATATGAGAGAGCATATGATCGATGCAGCGAGAGTTCACGGCGCGATCACAAACTCCGGCGGAATCGCTCCGAACGTGATCCCGGCTGAGGCACAGATCCTCTATGCGATCCGTGCACCAAAGGTAACACAGGTCAAGAAGCTTTATGAGCGGATGTGCGATATTGCAAGGGGTGCGGCTCTGATCACAGGCACGACCGTTGATATCAAGCAGGTTGCAGCATATTCCAACCTGATCAATAATGATACACTGGCGGATCTTGTTCAGGAGAATCTGGAGCATGTGGTTCCGATCGGCTATACGGAGGAAGAGCTTGCATATGCAAAGAAATTCCAGGGTGTGATCACAGAGCTGGATAAAGAAGGAATGAAGGATCAGGCGGCAGTGATCGGAGGAAAAGAGCATAAACAGGAGCTCTTAGAGCAGCCGATGTGGGATCTTATTGTCGATAAAAACAGTGCTTACGGCGGTGGCGGCTCCACGGACGTCGGAGATGTCAGCTGGGTCGTTCCGACAGCACAGGTCTATACCAGCTGTTACGCAGCAGGTACAGCGCTTCATTCCTGGCAGGCTGTTGCACAGGGAAAATCTTCGATTGCTCACAAAGGGATGTTGGCGGCAGCGAAGGTTATGGCGTATGTCGGCGCGGAACTTCTTCTGAATCCGGAATTAATTGAGAAGGCAAAGGCAGACTGGAAGGAAGAGCTTGACGGAGAGACATATCCGAATCCGCTTCCGGCAGATTTAAAACCATCGATCTGGTAATAGGATAGATCAGGCAGTCGGAATGAGAACCATCAAGGGCGATGGTTTTCAGAAGACTGCCTAAAAAAATAGGTATAACAAGCTTCTGCTTATGGAAGTGTTGCACATAGTGCCTGTTGATGGAAATGTGTGTGGCAGGAACAAGGATTACACAGGAAGGAGTGGACAGCATGGAAACAAAGAATCAAGATAGAATTTCTGAACTGGTGGAGAAACAGAAGGACACATATACATCTATGGCGGATGAGATCTGGGGATATGCGGAACCTCGTTTTCAGGAATATGAATCTTCGAGGGTACAACAGGAATACCTTGCGTCTCGCGGATTTTCAATCCGGGCGGACCTTGCCGGAGAGAAGACAGCGTTTATTGCCGAGTGGGGAAGCGGAAAGCCGGTCCTCGCATTTCTTGGTGAGTTTGACGCTCTTTCCAGTCTTCAGCAGGAAGCAGACTGCACGGAGCGTCGTCCGATCGCAGGAAAAACAGATGGACATGGCTGTGGCCACCATCTTCTCGGAACGGCATCTGTGGCGGCTGTCGATGCACTAAAGTCCTATATGGAAGAAAAAGACCTGAAGGGAACGATCCGCTACTATGGCTGTCCGGCGGAGGAGAATGCGGGCGGAAAGGCATATCTGGTCCGGGACGGATATTTCAATGACTGTGATATCGCTATCACCTGGCATCCAAGCACGACGAACAAAACAATGGGAGACGATAAATTCCTTGCCAATTTCCGTGTGTTCTTTACCTTCCATGGAATCTCCTCCCATGCGGCGGGAGCGCCGGAGCTTGGACGTTCTGCGCTGGATGCAGTGGAGATCATGGACATTGGCGTGAATTATATGCGAGAGCATATGATCGACGCAGCGAGAGTTCATGGTGCGATCACAAACACCGGTGGAATTGCCCCGAATGTGATTCCAGCGGAGGCACAGGTACTCTATGCGATCCGCGCACCAAAGGTAACTCAGGTCAAAAAGCTTTATGAGCGGATGTGCGATATCGCGAAGGGCGCGGCGCTGATCACGGGAACGACTGTGGATATTCGTCAGGTTGCCGCTTATTCCAACGTGATCGGAAATGATGTTCTGGAAGAGGTCATGGACAAAAATCTTGACCATTTTATTCCGATCGGATATACGGAAGAGGAGCTGGCGTACGCGGGAAAATTCAAAGAGGTCGTTACGGAGTTAGACAAAGAGGGCTTAAAGGACATGATCGCTCATGTCGTTGAAAAGGACAAGCGGAAGGAAGTCCTGGATATGCCACTGTTGGATTTTAAGCTGGACCGGAGCGAATCATATGGCGGTGGTGGCTCTACCGATGTCGGTGATGTGAGCTGGGTGGTTCCGACGGTGCAGACAAATGTGTGCTGCTATGCGGCAGGAACAGCACTTCATTCCTGGCAGGCTGTTGCTCAGGGAAAGGCAAGTGTTGCCCATAAGGGCATGCTGACGGCGGCAAAAGTCATGGCATGCACAGGAGCGGATCTTCTGGAAAATCCGGAGCTCATCAAAAAGGCTCATAAGGACTGGTTGGAAGAGCTGGACGGTGAAACATATCCGAATCCGCTTCCACCAGAAGTAAAACCGGGGCTGTGGTAAAAACATAGTCATTTTTTAGATATTTTAGCGTTAGGGAAAAGCTCCAGGAGAATCAGATATGGATTCTCCGGGGGCTTTTTGCATATAGTACAAATTGAATATAATTTCAGTATATTATATCGTATTCGCAAAAATTATATATAATATTCGAATTAAGCATTAGACGATATAAGAATCGACATTGTATAATATGCTTAAATACTGAGGACGAAAATAACTATTTTACAACAAAACAGACAAATACACAAGAAATGGATCGTGCCCAAATGAATGGGGAAAGAAGAAGGGAAAATTAGAACATGCAGGGTATGAGTCTTTGTTCATCGGAAGGAAATAAGCTTATTGAAAAAATTGATAAAGCCTTAGAAACATCCAGAATCATGAAGGATGTAGAGTGTTTCAGTCACCTGGACCGCTATACAGGTTCTGAGGATGGAGAGAAAGCGGCAGAACGAATCGCAAAACGAATGGAAGAACTGGGAATCCCGGTAGAGCGGGAAATTTATCTGGTATATAGAAGCCTTCCGGGAGAAGCATCCATACGGATCCAAGGGGATTCTTCGGAAGCAATCGTGCCTCTGACTCCGTATGTGTATAGTGGAACAGCGGAAAATCTGGAAGCTGAACTGGTTTTCGACCGGATCAGCGCAACCGGAGGCTGCAGCCAGAAGGAGCAGAGAGCAAGAATGGCAGAATTTGCCGGAAAGATCGTTCTGACATATGAGAACAGCTTTGCGTTTGCATGTGAGGCAAAACGTGCCGGAGTTTTGGGCGTGATCACAATCTGGCATGCGGATCTGGCACACCATGGAACGCTTGGAGGTGTATGGGGAACACCTGAGCCGGAGGATCTGGCTTGTCATTATCCGAGAATTCCGTTTGTGGAAATCACAAAAAGTGCAGGAAAGGAATTGCAGAAAAAACTGGAAGAAAGTCCACTGACGGCATGCCTTAACGTTGAAATGTGTCAGTCAATCGTTTCCAGTACCATGCCGGTAGCACGTATTCAGGGAAGATCGGATAAGTATGTGTTGGTTTCCGGTCATTATGATTCCTGGTATGAGGGGATAACGGATAATGGCGTTGCCAATGCTGCTATGATGGAGATTGCCAGGGTATTTCAAGAAAATCAGGAACATCTGGAGCGGTCTGTAGTGCTTGCCTGGTGGTCCGGTCATTCAGATGCCCGTTATTCCGGATCGACCTGGTATTATGATCACCATTGGGAAGATCTGAAAGAAAATTGTGTGGCCCACATTAATATGGATATTTGCGGCTGTAAAGGTTCGGATGTGGTTGGAATGCGGACATCTATGCTGGAGGGCGAAGCCTTTGACCGAGAGTTTTTAAGGGAGTTTAATGATAAAGAACCGGAGGCACCGACGCCGATGGTACGATTCGCAGATCAGACCTTCTGGGGAGCGGATATTCCGTTTGCTATGATGCCGCAGTTTATAAAACAGGATCATAAAATATTTTCCTGGTGGCATACGAAAGAGGATACCTTTGATAAGGTAGATCCGGAGGTGACACTGCGAGATACAAGAGTCATTGCAAAGTTGACCGCCATTTTCGCTAATTGTGAGAAGCTTCCTGCAGAGATGAGCGGGTTTGTCAGCTTTATGGAAAACGAGCTTCGTTCTATAGAACAGAAGCTTAGTGCGGAATTTGATCTTTCTCCGGTCTGGAGGGCGATCGGCAGCCTGAAGGAAGCGGTTGCAGATCTTGAAAACGCTATGGAGAATCAGAAACATACAGACGATGTCATCATGGAAATAGCGGGAGAATTGGCAAGGATCATGTACACGACATCCAGCCCATATCATCAGGATCCGGCGGTAAAGGGAACGGTGTTTGCCGGACTTGCTATGGCAGAGGGTCTGACAAGGGAAAATACAGAAGCAGATTATTATTTGGCAGTCCAGACAAGATTTGTGCGTCAGAGAAACCGGCTTACAGGACAGATGAACGTAGTTGCGGAGAATTGCCGGAAATGGATCTCTGGATGGGGGAAATAAAGCGAGAAGGAAAAAATTATGTAACAATATAATAACAAGGAGGACATGTGCATGAGAAAAAGGATGTATGGAAAACTGACGGCATTGGCATTGGCCGGGGCTATGGTATTGTCGGGCTGCGGACAGAGTGGGGGAAACTCCGGTACATCGACAGCGGATTCAAAGGCGGAGACATCAGCTTCATCCGGTGCGGAAACATCGTCAGAGAAAAAACCAGAGTCCATTGGACGGACAGACATTATTTCGGCGAATAGCAGCGATATCCGGTCTATGGATCCACAGGTGGGGGTGGATTCACCATCTGCAACGCTGAATTTCCATATTTATAATGGTTTGATCAAAATTGATGATAACCGTGAGCCTGTAGGGGATCTGGCAGAGAGTTTTGAGATTGTGGATGACACAAAGTACAAATTTAAACTGCGGAAAGGCGTAAAGTTTCACAATGGAGATGAACTGAAGGCCAGCGATGTGAAATTCAGTTTAGAGCGTGCCAAGACCATGCCAAAAGCAATGTCTAATGCATCAGCCATTGATCATGTTTCTGTTGACGGGGATTACGAGGTGACGATCCATCTTTCAAATCCGTGTCCAGCATTCCTGTATATCCTTAATGATACCAGTATGAAGATCTTATCAGAGAAGGCAGTAACAGAGGCTGGCGATACATATGGAGAAGCTCCGATCGGAACAGGTCCGTTTATGTTTAAAGAGTGGGTTCCGAATGACCACTGGACGTTGGTCCGGTTTGATGACTACTTTGATGGACCTGCTACAGCCACTTCGATTACAACCCGGATCATTCCGGAAGGAAGTGCTCGTACAATCGCACTGGAAACAGGGGAGATTGATGTGATCTTAGCCGTAGATCCGGTGGATGCTGTCAATATTGAGAACTGTAAAGATCTTGTTCTGGAAAGCTGGCCGGCACCTTCTGTAGAATTTATGGCTATGAACACAACTAAAAAAGGATTGGATGATGTCCGGGTACGTCAGGCGATCAATTATGCCACGAATCGTCAGGAATTCGTAGATACGATTGTAGAAGGTCGCGGCGAAGTAGCCACCTCCGTTGTTGCAAAGACTGTGCCTGGGTGGAATGAGGACGTAAAGCCATATCCTCAGGATCTGGAAAAAGCCAAAGAACTTCTTGCAGAAGCAGGATATGAAAATGGACTGGATCTTAAGATGTACGTATCCGGAGAAGTAAGAAGTCGTGCTGCACAGGTAGTTCAGGCTCAGTTAGCTCAGGTTGGCATTAATGTAGACATCAATGTGTATGAATGGGGAGCATTTCAGGATGCGATCAATGCCGGAGAACATGATCTCCTGATTCTTGGCTGGGTAAATACTACTTGTGATCCGGCATATAGTGTAACTCAGTTATTCCATTCAAGAAACTGTGGAATGAGCGGCAATCGTGCATATCTCAAAGATGATAAGGTAGATGAAATGATCGATGCTGCAGCGGTGGAAACAAATCAAGAAAAACGCCTCCAGATATATAAAGACCTTCAGGTTCGCTTAAATGAGCTCTGTCCGTGGGTACCTCTGTATTACAAATATAGCATGGTAGGAAGAAGAGCAGACCTTAAGGGATTCAAATTTAACAAAAATACGTCCTTCCATTATTTGGGAGATTGCTATTACGAGAAGTAAAAAAAGACGGGGCTGTTACGCTTTGGCGTGATGGCCCCAAAGCTTTTTTGCGGCTTATGATATTGGTGCAAGGGAAAAGAAAAAAATTAAAAAAATTTAAAAAGTGTTGACAAAGAAGAAAATATATAGTAGAATATTCTTTGTTGAGTGACAGACATCTGAAACTCAGAGAGCGTGCGTCAGTAGCTCAGCTGGATAGAGCATACGGCTACGGACCGTAGTGTCGGGAGTTCGAATCTTCTCTGGCGCGCTGATTAAGGCATCTGCAATTGCAGATGCCTTTTTTCGATTTCATGGGAACTTTTGATGGAACTTTCTGTGAAACTTGTGCAGTGAAAAAGGAAGAAGCTTCTGGAGGAAATCATGAAAAGAAGAACGGAACATTTTACATATGAGCTGCTCCGGTCCAGGCGCCGTTCCATGTCTTTGAAGGTGGAGCTTGACGGAACGATTACGGTGCGTGCTCCTTTCCGGACACCGCCGGAGACTGCAGATTGGTTTGTGGAGAGTCATCGGGATTGGATCGAGGTGAGGCTCCGTGCCGGAGAACAGATCCTTGCAGTGCGTCCGTCCTACACAGAAACGGAACGTCTTGAAGGAAAAAAAAGAGCGGAAAACGTGTTAAAAGAACGATGCTGTTATTACGCAGGGCTCATGGGCGTTTCCTATGGATCGATCACGGTCCGGGAGCAAAAGACGCGCTGGGGGAGCTGCAGTGCAAAGGGAAACCTGAATTTTAATTGGAAGCTGGTTCTGATGCCGGAGGAGATTCTGGACTATGTTGTGGTCCATGAGCTTGCCCATCGGCTCCAGATGAACCATAGCACGGAATTCTGGGATGAAGTGGAGAAGATTCTGCCGGATTATCGAAAACGGCGGCAATGGCTGAAGGAAAATGGCCAGAAGTATTGAACGTGCCGGAATGAGGAAGCGCAAAGAGGGAGAGAAACGATGCAGAAAAAGAAAGAAATCTGGATGCTTCAGACAAAACGGGCAGATTTTAACGGGCTTGCGATGCGTCTGGGGGTGAGTCCGGTGGCTGTTCGGATCATGCGAAACCGAGGTCTTTTGGATGAACGTGAGATGAGAAAGTATCTTTACGGGACACTGGATGATCTTTATGATCCGCGACAGATGAAGGGAATGGAGACCGCTGCGGGGATCATTGAAAAGAAGTTGATAGAAGGGAAAAAAATCCGGATCATCGGCGACTACGATATTGATGGTGTTTGTTCAACATATATTCTTCTCAAGGGATTTCACCGTGCTGCCGGAAATGGGCAGATTGATTATGAGATACCGGACCGGATCCGGGATGGCTACGGGATCAATGAATCCATCATCCGTCAGGCAGCAGAGGACGGGATCGATACACTTGTGACCTGTGATAATGGAATCGCGGCATTAAAGGAGATCAGCATCGCAAAGCAGCTTGGCATGACGGTTGTGGTGACCGATCATCATGAAGTACCGGTAGATGTTTATGGACAGATTCTGCCGCCGGCAGATGCAGTGGTTGATCCGAAGCAGGACGGGGAGACGTATCCGTACCATGAAATTTGCGGTGCGGTCGTAGCATGGAAGCTTATAAACGTGATCTATGAGGATCTTGGAATTCCGGAGCATGAGTGGATGGAGCTTCTGGAGTTTGCGGCCATTGCGACCGTGGGAGATGTCATGAAGCTGCAGGATGAAAACCGTCTGATCGTCAAATATGGACTGAAAAAGATCGGTTCGACGAAGAACACCGGTCTCAGAATGCTTGTAGAGAAAAATAATCTGGATATAAACAATCTGAGCGCATATCACATTGGTTTTGTGATCGGACCGTGCTTAAATGCAGGTGGACGGTTGAAAAGTGCGAAGGTTGCGCTCCGGATGTTGTTAGAACAGGATCCGGACCGGGTCAGTGGGCTGGCGGATGAATTAAAGGAACTCAATGATGTGAGAAAGGATATGACGGCAAAGGGAGAAACAGAGGCTATCGAACAGGTAGAACGTTTCTACATGTCGGATAAGGTGCTGGTGGTGTTCTTGCCGGAGTGCCATGAATCACTTGCCGGGATCATAGCCGGAAGACTCCGGGAGCATTTCCATAAGCCATCCTTTGTGCTGACGAGAGGCGAGCAGAGTGCGAAGGGATCCGGACGTTCCATAGAGGCATACCATATGTACCAGGGGCTTTGCGAGGTGTCGGATCTGCTGGTGAAATTTGGCGGGCATCCAATGGCAGCGGGACTTTCCATTGAGGAAAGTGATATTGATGAGTTCAGGAGAAGACTGAATGAAAATGCAAAGCTTACGGAAGATGATTTCGTTCCGCAGATCTGGATCGATGTTCCGATGCCGTTTGAGTATGTGAATGAAAAAATCGTGGATGAGCTCAAAGGTCTGGAACCATTCGGGCAGGGAAATGAAAAACCGTTGTTTGCCCAGAAAAGTCTGACGATTCGAAATGTACGTGTTCTTGGAAAAAATCGAAATGTCGTGAAAATGAATCTGGTGACGAACACTGGACATCCGTTCGATGGTCTGCTGTTTGCAGATGGAGATCGTTTTTTGGAAGAGCAGACAGGGCAGAATACGATCGACATGATCTATTATCCGGATGTAAATGAATATAATGGGACACGTACCTTGCAGGCGATCATAAAAAATTATAAATTTCGTTGATCGGTCAGTCGGAGAATGGGAATGCAGGCATGATTTCCTCTCCATCCTCATAAACTTGCTTTGAGCAAAAGAGGATGGAGAGAAATTTTTTTATGGAAAAGCCGGGGGATTTTGAACGGTGCTCTGTTTTTGAGACAAAAATGCTGCTGGGATCGTCGGATGACGGGGGATTGAGTGGGAAGGAAGCGACAAAGCGGCTTCGGGAGTATGGGCGGAACGAGCTGGAGGAGAAAAGGCCTCCGTCTGTGGCAGAACGGATGCTTTCGCAATTGATGGATCCGCTGATCTATGTACTTTTGGCGGCAGGAGGAATTTCTGTATTTCTTGGAGAACGAGGAGATGCGGTGATCATTGCAGCAGTTGTGCTGCTCAATGCAACGGTTGGTGTGATTCAGGAGGGAAAGGCCCAGAAAGCGCTGGAGTCATTAAAAAAGCTGACAACAAGGAAGGCGCTTGTCCGGCGGGACGGAAAGCTTTTGGAGATGGACGCGGCGGAGCTGGTGCCGGGCGACAGGGTGCTTTTAAATGCCGGGCAGCAGGTACCGGCGGATCTCCGACTGATCCGTTCGGAAAATATGAAGGTACAGGAGGCATCACTTACCGGAGAGTCTGTACCGGTGGAAAAGGATGCGCAGTATGTGGCTTCGACCGGAACACCTCTCGGTGATCGAAAAAATATGGCATATATGTCAACCTTTGTGACTGCCGGACGCGGTGAAGGGATTGTTACAGATACCGGGATGCAAACTGAGATCGGACGAATCGCGAAAATGATCCATGAAACACCGGAAGAGATTACACCGCTTCAGAAACGGTTGGGAGAGTTGGGAACATTTCTTAGTATTCTGGCTGTGGGTCTCTGTACGATCCTTTTTCTGGCGGCAGTCTGGCAGAAGCGGGATGTTGGGGAGATGTTTCTGACAGCGATCTCTTTGGCTGTGGCAGCAGTTCCGGAAGGACTTCCGGCTGTGGTGACGATCGTCCTTGCGCTTTCTGTTTCGAGGATGGCGAAGGTACATACGATCGTGAGACGTCTTCCTTCTGTGGAAACTCTTGGAGCGGTTAATGTGGTTTGCTCGGACAAAACGGGGACATTGACAAAAAATCAGATGACGGTGCGGAATCTGGATGGGGACAGAGAGTGGCTTTTACGAACATTTTTACTCTGCAATGATGCAAGATGGGGAAAGCGCGGAATCATCGGAGATCCTACAGAAGCAGCTTTTCTTTTATATGCGGATAAAAATGCAAGGAATGGGGAAAAACAGTCCGAACAGATCCGGGATGCGTGGAAAAGAATTGCGGAGCGTCCGTTTGACTCGGAGAGAAAGTGTATGACGACGGTGCATCAAAACGGAATGCGGACAGTTTCGTTCACGAAAGGTGCACCGGACATGATTCTTGGAAATTGCACCTCCTACCG
This sequence comes from Clostridium sp. AM25-23AC, assembly GCF_003435125.1. Lineage (NCBI taxonomy): Bacteria > Bacillati > Bacillota > Clostridia > Eubacteriales > Clostridiaceae > Clostridium > Clostridium sp. AM25-23AC. The sequence continues at coordinate 14,938 of NZ_QWGI01000013.1, forward strand.
AGACGAAATGGGAGTTCATCCGATGGGAGCATCGAAACGAACATGGTACATGAGGCGGGCAGAAAAAATGTCTGCGTCCGGTGGGCGTGTTCTTGGGGCGGCGGTAAAGGAGGGAAAGGATCTTTCCGAGAAGGGAATGACCTTTCTGGGAATGTCAGTGCTTGAGGACCCGGTCCGTCCGGAGGTTTCCGGAACAGTGGAAGAATTCCGCCATGCAGGTGTTACGACCGTCATGATTACAGGGGATCATAAGGATACGGCACTTGCGACCGCAAGAACGCTTAAGATCGCGGATTCTCCCTCTCAGTGCATGACAGGGTCAGAGCTGGATTGCCTGGGCGATGGGGAGCTTGCTGATAAGATTTCGGAGATCCGGGTATTTGCACGAGTTTCTCCGGATCATAAGGTACGGATCGTCCGGGCATTGAAAAAAAACGGCGGAATCGTGGCGATGACCGGGGATGGAGTCAATGATGCCCCATCTTTAAAAGCGGCGGATGTCGGGATCGCGATGGGAATGAGCGGAACGGATGTGGCAAAGCAGGCAGCAGATATAGTATTGACAGACGACAATTTTGCAACGATCCGGGAAGCTGTCCGGGAAGGAAGAGAGATCTATGCCAATATTAAAAAGACGGTCATTTTTCTTTTATCATCGAATTTTGGTGAGATCATGACCATGTTTTTTGCGATCCTTTTTTCCTTTCCGGCACCTCTTAAGGCAAGTCATATCCTGTGGATCAATCTGATCACGGATTCGTTGCCGGCTCTGGCCCTGGGGACAGATGTATGTGACGGGAGAGAACTGATGAAAGAAAAACCGAGAAAGCAAGGAGAGAGCCTGTTTGCGCATGGCGGCGGAGTCTGTACGTTGTTTTACGGTTTCCTGATCGCATTGATCAGTCTGACCGCGTTTCTGATCGTTCCTGCAAAGCTTCTTGTAAGCAGCGGACGGCAGCTGACCCCGGCAGCGGTGGCGGACGTCTTACAGTCTCCAAAGCTTCTTGCATGCTGCCAGACATACGCATTTACGGTTCTTGGATTGTCACAGCTTTTTCATGCGATCGGAATGCGTGATGTGGAAAAATCTGTATTTCGGATGGATCATGGAGGGAACCCTCTGATGATCGCTGCAGTATTCATTGGATTTGCTCTGCAGCTTATGGTGACGGAACAGCCGGCTCTGGTTGCGGCATTTCAGACGGTGCGTTTGAATGCCGGGGAATGGAAAACTTTGCTCGTGCTTGCGGCCATGCCGCTGTTCGCCCATGAGATGTTTATTTTCCTGACACATATATTCAACCCGTCTAAAACGGCGGAATGATAAAAAACAGGCACAGAGATAAAAAAACGGTCTCCGGGTATTCCCAACAGAGAAAAAAATTGGTAAAATAATGGTGAAATCTGCGGAAAAAGAATGCCCGTACTGCAAAACGAAAATCAATATTCATGCGACACGCTGTCCGCATTGTACATCGGTTCTGGAAGATCAGTAGTCTTTTTCAGACGGTAACAGGCAGATGAGCCAGACATTCCCGGCGGATAAGGAGTAATTTCTGCCGGGAATTTTTGTTTAAAAGAAAATAAGCGGCCGCGGGGACATCTGAATGTGACGGGCCGCATTCAGTTGGAGATCAGGAAGGAACAATCATGAAGAATAATATCCGCATTACTCTGGAATACGACGGAAGCCGGTATGATGGGTGGCAGAAACAGGGAAATACCGACAATACGATTCAGGGAAAACTGGAAAACGTGCTTTTCAGAATGGCTGGAGAAGAGATAGAGGTCCATGGCTCCGGAAGAACGGATGCGGGGGTCCATGCGAGAGGTCAGGTAGCTAATTTCCATATTAATGCGGAAATCTGTCCGGACGGAGAGTCAGCACGGGAATATCTGAACCGGTATCTTCCGGATGATATCAGGGTCCTCTCTGCGAAGATTGTGCCGGAACGGTTTCACAGCCGCCTGTCTGCCACATCAAAGACATATGGATATTATGTGGAGACCGGGGATAAGAAAAACGTATTCGAACGAAAATATGTCTATGGCTGCGGGAAGAAGCTGGATGTGAAAGCGATGAGACAGGCGGCGGAATTTCTTATCGGCGAACATGACTTCAAAAGCTTCTGCGCGAACCGCAGAATGAAAAAAAGCACGGTGCGCCGGATCGATGAGATCCGGATCGTGGAACATGGAACGAAGCTCGAATTCCTGTATACAGGAAACGGCTTTCTCTATAACATGGTGCGGATCTTAACGGGAACGCTTTTGGAGGTCGGCAGTGGAACGCGGAGACCGGAGAAAATGAAGGAGATCATTGCAGCGAAAAACCGTGATATGGCGGGAAGAACAGCTCCGCCCGAGGGATTATTCCTTCTCCACGTGGGCTATGAGGGCGAAAGGGAAACGGTATGATGAATCAGAACAAAGAATATGAGGACATGCCAGTTAAGGAAAAGAAAAAGAAGCAGGAGTTACGGGAAGCCGGGATGGACGTAAACGGTGAATTCTCTATGGACTCCCTGAAAAAGTGGTTCAGACGGGCCGGAGGAGCTCTGTCAATCTGCGCGGCAGCAGTATGCCTGATGGCGGTGCTGATGATGGGGAAGAACCGGAAGGAGTCACTGATCATGGAAGTAAATTCGGATATTATGATGGAATTTACCATGAACCGGCGGGGATCCGTGTTATCTGCAAAGGGAATGATGGCCAGATCAAATGAGGCAGTCTCCATGACCGTGTTTGAGGGGAAAAGCCTTGGAATCGCAGTGGGGAAGATCTTTGACAGGCTTGCGGATAACAACAGTCTCGGAGAGGATGGGGGAATCCTGATCTCCGTCCGGAAGTCCGGCGCGGAAGTAAAGGCGTCACCGGAAAAGATCGTAAAAGAGCTGCAAAAGCAGACGGAATCCGAGCTTCAGAAAAAGGAGTCCAGGGCGACGGTCTATGTGTTTGAGTCAGAAGAGGACACAAAAACCCGGGAGATTGCGGAAAAATATGGGATCACGGTGACGAAGGCAGAATTTTTAAAGCATCTTTTTTCGGAAAATCCGGGGATCACGATAGGAAAGCAGGAAGAACTTGCCGGGCATTCCTCAAAACGCCTGATCCGGGAGATCAATGAGCAGGAATATCAGATATCCTTAAAACCGGTGGTCGTAAAGACAACTTTCGAAAAAGCAAGCGAAGAGACCACGGAGGAGACAGCAGCTTTAGAGACAACAGAAGCTGTGCCGGAACAGAAATCTGCGGCTTTGGATACGGGTGACGAGAGAGAATCCACGAAAAATGACGGACTTTCCGAGATGCAGAGACGGAGAAAAGCTCTGGAGGCCGGGGAGAGCGTGGACTGGGTGGATCAGGAGACGAACAGGGAGCTGGGCGATCCGGATGAGAAAGATCGGCATTCATCGAATTCCCGGACCTCTCCGACAGAGACTGTGCCGCAGAAAACTGCGGAGCCGAAAACTACGGAGCCGAAAACTGAGGAACCGAAAACTGCGGAACCGGAAACTGCGGAACCGGGAACTACAGCATCGGAAACTGTGCCGCCGGAAACTGCACCGCCGACAGCCCCGGAGACAACAGCAGTGGTTACAGAGACTACCGCCGCGTCCGGAATGCTGACGCCGGAGACGAAAACACCGGCGTACTTAAGGGGACCGGGATTTGAAGATCCGGATAATCCGAAAAATCAGAATTAAAAAAGTAAAAAAATTAAAAAAAACAGTTGACGGATCAGAGTCGTTGCGTTATAATACAACCTGTTGATGCATTGGGCTATCGCCAAATGGTAAGGCAACGGACTCTGACTCCGTCATTTTCAAGGTTCGAATCCTTGTAGCCCAGTTTAAAAACTAAATATTGTCCAAGTGTTTCAGATACATATTATTGGGCTATCGCCAAATGGTAAGGCAACGGACTCTGACTCCGTCATTTTCAAGGTTCGAATCCTTGTAGCCCAGCTAACGAAAGGCTGTTAATCTTTGTGAATGCAAGGCTTAATGGTCTTTTTTTCTTGCGCTTGGCAGGCATTTGTGTTAAGGTAGTGGTGCGAAAGGACGGTTTGCATTGACAGACATCTGAGCATTGAAGGCCCGTGTTTATGAGCGGGAAGTTCGAGACAGATTGAGACAACAACATGAGGTTAGACTATGTACGAATTAAACAGCCGGGTCCGGTACAGCGAGACGGATATTGACGCGAAGCTGTCCCTGACCGGAATTATGAATTATATGCAGGATTGTTCGACGATGCAGTCGGAGGATGCGGGGGTCGGGATCGGATATCTTGGACGGGAAAAGAAGGCGTGGCTTTTATCCTCCTGGCAGATCGTGATCGGACGCCGTCCGGTCCTCGGGGAACGGATCAAGGTTCTGACATGGCCCTATGCAGTCAAGGGACTTTATGCGCTGAGAAATTTCGCAATCCTCGATGAAAAAGGAGAATATCTGGTAAAAGCCAATTCCTACTGGTTCCTGATGAATACGGAGACTGGCCGGCCTATGAGGATTACGGATGCGGATACTGATCCGTACGGCGAATTTAATCCGAAGATCGAGATGGAGGACGCGGGACGAAAGATCGCCGTGCCGAAGGAGATGGAAGAGACTGGACGTCTGGTGGTCATGAAACATCTTCTGGATACAAATCTCCATGTAAATAACGCCCAGTATGTGGATATCGCGAGAGAGCTTGTCCCTTCGGGAACCGAGATCGGCGAGATCCGGGCAGAGTACCGGAAGGCGGCGGTGCTCGGGGACGAGATCGTTGTCAAGCGCGCAAGAGAGGGGATGTCGCATCTCGTATCTCTTTGCAATGCAAATGGTGATGTGTTCGCGAATGTTGAGTTAAAAGAGAGGACGCAGCCGTAAAAGTATCCGGCTGCGGGAGGACGAAAGACATGATGGAAATTGGAAAAATTCAGAAACTAAAGGTGATCAAGGAGAAAGACTTCGGAATTTACCTTTCTGACGGGGACAAGGCGGACGCCCAGGGTGTTCTTCTCCCCAAAAAACAGGTGCCGGAAGGAACAAAGATCGGTGATGAGCTGGAGGTATTCCTCTACAAGGACTCTGAGGACCGCCTGATCGCCACCACATCAAAACCGAAGGTGACTCTCGGTGAGACGGCTGTCCTTGAGGTCAAGGAAGTTTCCAAGATCGGTGCGTTTCTCGATATGGGACTGGAAAAGGATCTTCTTCTCCCGTTTAAGGAGCAGACCCATCAGGTGCGTAAAGGTGAGAAGTGCCTTGTGGCTCTTTACGTCGATAAGAGCAGGCGCCTTGCCGCAACTATGAAGGCATACCAGTATTTGAGAAGCGACTCCCCGTATCACACCGGTGACGAGGCGGACGGCTTCGTATTTGAGATCAATCCGGATATCGGTGCCTTTGTTGCAGTCGATGGCATCTATCACGGCCTGATTCCGAAAAAGGAACTCTTTTCCGGATACCGGGTGGGCGATGAGGTCCGCGTCCGTGTGACGAGAGTCCGTGGGGATGGAAAGCTTGACCTCACAACACGCGACAAGGCAGGCAGCCAGATCTTTTCTGACTCCGATCTTGTCATGAAGGTCATCGAAGAGTTTGACGGAGTTTTACCGTTCAACGATAAGGCATCACCGGAAGTTATCGCGAGAGAATTTAAACTCAGTAAGAATGCGTTCAAGCGCGCGGTAGGTCACTTATTAAAAGAAGGAAAGATCGAGATCACGGAGAAGAGCATCCGAAAAATCGATAAATAAGGAAAATATGGAGGACAATCACATGAAGAAAGTAATCAGCACAACAAAAGCACCGGCAGCAATCGGACCGTATTCTCAGGCAATTGAGGCAAACGGCTTCGTATTCGCGTCAGGACAGATCCCGGTAGATCCGGAGACAGGTGTGATCCCGGAGGGAATCGAAGCACAGGCGGAGCAGGTTATGAAGAACATGAAGAATCTTCTTGAGGCAGCAGGAACATCCATCGACCAGGTCGTAAAGACAAGTGTATTTATCAAAAATATGGATGATTTCGCAACCATCAACGGCATCTACGCGAAATATTTCGAAAAAGACTGCCCGGCACGTTCCTGCGTGGAGATTGCAAGACTTCCGAAGGATGTTCTGCTTGAGATGGAGGCAATTGCTGTAAAATAAGCGGGGCTGGAATGGATTTGTGTGTGACTGTGAATGGAATTAGCAGTTATGAAATTTTTGGAACCTAAGCGGCGGCTGTCAGAAAAAGACAGCCGCCGCTTTTTGGCAATTTTGATAATGATTTAACTATCTTCCTGCCTGTTTTTATGAAAAAAGAGTATATTTGTCAAAAACTTAAATTCACTATATGGAATATGCATGGAAAAAACGGAATTTTTTGTGGAATAACCATATGGAAAAACAAGTGTTATTTGTGTATGATGAATACAACCGATATAAAAATAGGTTAAGTCTGCAATTTTCCAGTTAACCATGAAGAATACAGATCAGGAGGAAGTCAATGTCCGGTTTAACGTTAAAGAATATCAACAAGACATTCCCGGGTGACCAGCAGGCAATCCGGGATTTCAATCTGGAAGTGAAGGACAGGGAATTTTTGATCCTGGTGGGACCGACGGCATGCGGAAAATCGACACTGCTTCGGATGATCGGCGGCCTGGAGGAGATTACCTCCGGCAGTCTGATGATCGATGGAATGGATATGACGGATGCGGACCCGAAAGAGAGAAACGTCGCAATGCTTTTCAAGAACAGCGTGCTCTATCCTGGAATGAGTGTGGAGGACAACCTTGCATTCTCCCTCAGAATGGCAAAGATGCCGGCTGCAGAGATCGCGAAAAGAGTGGATGAGACTGTGGGGATCCTGAAAATCGATGGAATCCTTGAAAAAATGCCGGAGGAACTTTCGGCAGCGGATACATACCGTGTTCTTCTCGGACGCGCCCTGATGCGCCGCCCGGGGATCCTGCTCTTGGACCGCACCATCGCGGAGGCAGACCCGGATGTCCAGGAACTGATGAGAAAAGAGTTCGCAAATATCAACCGTGAGCTTGGAATTACCGTGATCTACGCGACGGACAACCAGAAGACCGCTATGGCATTAGGAACGAGAACGATCGTCATGAACGAGGGCGAGATCTGCCAGGAAGACTCCGCGCAGAATATCTATGACCATCCGGAGAGTCTGTTTGTGGCAGGATTCTTCGGAACACCGAGAATGGATCTTTCCATTGCCAAGGTGTTGGAGGAGAACGGAAATATTATTTTGAAGTTTGCGTCAGGAAAGATCCGGCTTTCCGGAGAAAAGGCTGAACTTTTAAAGAAACTCGGCTATGTCGGAAAAGAAGTCTTCACAGGCGTACGACCGGAAAAGATCGTTCCGGCGGAAGATGGAAAGGGTGAGATCACCGGAGACATTCTTGGCAGCGAGGAGATTGAGGATGCCACATACATCCGTTTCCATGTTGGAGAAAACGAATTTCTTGCAAAAGCATCCGACGGTGAAAAGCCGTCCGGAAAGAAAATGTCCTTTGCGGTCTCCGGAGATGATGTGTACCTTTTCGACAAAGAAACAGAAAAAATTATTGTAACTGTTCAGTAGGTCTGCGCACTTGCTGCGCTGACCGTAAGGAAACATATGAAGGTACTGAATAGTTACGAATAACCAAAATATCAGGCAGACCGGTTCCAGATGGGAAATCCGGTCTGCCTTTTTCCATGTTTTTTAGTAAAAAATACAAAAAAAATCTTTTCTTTTTTGTGATTTTGCATTAGAATAAATGTGGATATGTCCATACTGCGAAAAGGAGAGGGCGCTATGATTTCAAATCAGATTTTACAGTCGAATATCGAAGGACTGAAAGAGATTACAAGAATTGACCTGTGCGTCTGTGATGTGGAGGGAAAGGTCCTGGCTTCCACATTCGAGCATGCGGAAGAGTATGAAAGCTCCATACTTGCGTTTGTGGATTCTCCGGCGGACAGCCAGGTGATTTCCGGTTATCAGTTCTTTAAAGTATTTGATGAACATCAGCTTGAGTACATCCTGCTTGCAAAAGGCGGCAGCGATGACGTGTATATGGTAGGCAAACTGGCAGCATTCCAGATCCAGAATCTTCTGGTGGCCTACAAAGAAAGATTCGATAAAGATAATTTCATCAAGAACCTGCTTCTTGATAATCTTCTGCTCGTTGATATCTACAACCGGGCGAAGAAACTTCATATCGAGACAAATGTAAAGCGTGTCGTATTCCTGATCGAGACAAAGAATGAGAAAGATACGAATGCCCTGGAGACCATGCGCAGCCTGTTCTCCACAAAGACAAAAGACTTTATCACCGCAGTCGACGAGAAGAATATCATTCTTGTCCGTGAGGTGAAACCGGGTGAGACCTATGAAGATCTCGAGAAGACAGCAAATACGATTTTAGATATGCTGAACACAGAGGCGATGTCCAAAGTGCGCATCGCGTTCGGTACCATCGTTGGCGAGATCAAGGATGTTTCCCGTTCCTACAAGGAAGCAAAGATGGCTCTCGATGTCGGAAAGATCTTCTACAGCAGCAAGAACGTTGTAGCGTACTCCAACCTCGGTATTGGCCGTCTGATCTATCAGCTTCCGCTTCCACTCTGCCGGATGTTTATCAAAGAAATTTTTGATGGAAAGAACCCGGATGAGTTCGACGAGGAAACACTCACAACGATCAACAAATTCTTTGAGAACAGCCTGAATGTCTCCGAGACATCAAGACAGCTCTACATCCATAGAAATACGCTTGTTTATCGTCTGGATAAGCTCCAGAAGAGCACCGGACTGGATCTGCGAGTATTTGAGGATGCGATCACCTTCAAAATTGCCCTGATGGTTGTAAAGTACATGAAGTACATGGAGAATCTGGACTACTAAATTATGATAGAAATTTCAAAACTGACAAAGACCTATGACAGGGGTACGAAAGCCCTGAAGGACGTGAACATCACCATCGATGACGGGGAATTTGTCTTCATAACCGGCCGGAGCGGTTCCGGAAAATCTACACTGATCAAGATCCTCTTGAAGGAAGTGGAGCCGACCTCCGGTCGTGTTGTCGTTAATGACATGGACCTCAGAAAGATGCCGCGAAGATATGTTCCGAAGTATCGCCGACGTCTCGGTGTCGTATTCCAGGATTTCCGTCTTTTAAAGGACAAGACGGTCTATGAGAATGTGGCATTTGCCCAGCGGGTGATCGGGGAGTCCAGCCGGACGATCCGGGAATCGGTTCCGCAGATGTTAAAGATGGTAGGCCTTTCTTCCAAGTATAAGTTTTTCCCGCATCAGCTCTCCGGCGGAGAACAGCAGCGCGTGGCGATTGCCCGGGCACTGATCAATCGCCCGGAGATCCTGCTTGCCGATGAGCCCACAGGAAACCTGGATCCCCACAATGCGATGGAGATCATGGGACTCCTGGAGAAGATCAACCGGCGTGGAACAACGGTGATCGTTGTCACACACAGCCATGAGATCGTGGACCTGATGAAGAAACGCGTCATCACGATCGACCGCGGAATGGTGGTCTGTGATGAGGAGGAAAGTGGGTACCGTTATGAGGATTAGTACATTCTGGTTCTGCATGAAGCAGGGACTGGTAAATATATGCAGAAATATCTGGTTTTCCCTTGCGTCGACCGCGATCATTTCTGCATGTATTTTTTTATTCTGCGTATTTTTCTCCGTGATCACCAACATCGAATATATGGTCCGCACGGCGGAGACCACAATGGGAATCACGGTATTTTTTGATGAGAACCTGACGGAGGACGAGATCAAAGACATCGGCGCGAAGATCGAGTCGGACAAGTCGGGAATGATAAAAGAGATAAAATTCGTCTCCGCTGAGGAGGCGTGGGACGGCTTTAAGACAGAGTATTTCGGTGAGGATGAAGCCTTAGCGGAAGGTTTTGCGGATGACAACCCGCTTGCAGGCTCCTCTTCCTACGAGATCCGCCTGAACAATATTACGGATCAGGATGGAATGGTGGCATACCTGGAAAGTATTGATGGTGTGCGGAAAGTAAACTATTCCAACAGTGCGGCTACGGGACTTGCAAGCTTCAATAAGATCCTGGGCCTGCTGTTCGGCGTCCTGATCGCCATGCTGTTGGCTGTTGCGGTATTCCTGATCAGCAATACGATCTCCGTTGCGGCTGAATTCCGGAAGAACGAGAACAGGATCATGCGTCTTATCGGAGCGACGAACTTTATGATCCGGGCCCCATTTGTGGTAGAAGGAACGATCCTGGGGCTTGTCGGAGCGGCGATCCCGCTGGGGGTCATGCTTTTTGTCTACCGACAGACGGTGGAGTATGTGATGAACCGGTTTGAACTTCTCTCCGGAATCATCCAGTTCCTGCCGCTTGGAACCTTCTATCCGATGATGGCGGCGATCGCCCTGGCGCTGGGCGGCGGACTTGGATTTTTTGTAAGCTTCTTTACGATCCGCAAAGAGCTGCGCGTGTAGGAGGGGACAGCATATGAGAAAATCAGGAAGATTTCTGGCTGCGGTCCTGTCCTTTGCCCTGGTTCTTGCGACACCGCTTTCTGCCCAGGCGACAAAGAGCGGATTGAGTGACGCGAAGAGCAAAAAGACGGCGCTGGAGGCGGAAAAAAAGAAGACGGAACAGGAGCTAAAGAACCTGGAAGACCTTAAAAGCGATACGACGGCCTATGTCAAAAAGCTGGATTCCAGCCTGGAGTCCATCGGAAATGAGCTTTCAAAGCTTGGCGATGACATAGACGCGAAGGAAAAACAGATCGATACGACGAAACAGGAATTATCCGAGGCGAAGGAGACAGAGAAAAGCCAGTATGAATCCATGAAGCTGCGGATAAAATATATGTATGAGAAGGGCGACAGCACCTATGTGGACCTACTCATGGAGTCCGGCTCCCTCTCGGAGCTCTTGAGCAAGGCGGAGTACATCACAAAGATCTCGTCCTACGACCGGCAGAAGCTCGATGAATATGCCGCTACGAAGGAGAAAATCGCGGAGAAGGAAAAGAGTTTAGAGAGTGAACATGCCGAGCTCCTGATGCTTCAGGACGAGACGGAGGCAAAACAGGCGTCCGTGGAGAAGCTTCTGGCTGCAAAACAGACGGAGCTTCAGAACTACGAGACGAAGATCGCCTCCGCGGAGGGACAGATCTCCGAGTACGCGAAGTCCATCGCGGCCCAGGAGAACCAGATCAAGTCCATCGAGGCAGAGATCAAGCGGAAGGAAGAGGAAGCGAGAAAGAAAGCCGAGGAAGAAAAGAAAAAGGCCGCAGCGGCAAACAAGGCGGCACAGACGTATAAAACCGTGAGTCTTGGGGACATTAGCTTTACATGGCCGTGTCCTGCCAGCGGGCGGATTACTTCCGGCTTTGGAGGGCGAAAATCCCCGACGAAGGGCGCGTCCTCGAACCATCAGGGAATTGATATCAGCGCGCCGACGGGAACATCGATCGTGGCTGCTGCTGCGGGTGAGGTCGTGATCGCGACTTACAGTTCTTCTGCAGGAAATTATGTGATGATAAGCCATGGCGGCGGCGTGTATACAGTTTATATGCATGCATCGAGCCTGCTTGTATCACAGGGGCAGAGTGTGAAAAAGGGACAGACCATCGCGAAGGTCGGTTCGACGGGATACTCCACCGGGTCCCATCTCCACTTCGGAGTCCGGGTGAACGGGTCCTATGTGAATCCGACGAAATATGTGAGCCCGTAGGGACTGACAGGCAGAAAAGAGAGCCTGCGGTGCTGAATGCAGGGAAATATGACCTGTAGACTTTTTACATAAAGATCCTGGCACAGTTTTTATCGGATGAGATCTGGCTGCCCTGGGATGAAGGAGAAAAGACATTGGAAGAGAAAGAGACAAAAAATAAATTTTGGAAAGGCGTCCTTGTCGGAGTCCTTGTGACAGCATTCTCCGGACTTGCAGTCGTAGGTGTTGCAACGGGGATCTGGACCGTAGGAAGGCGTGCATCTGAGAGCCAGAGCACACAGACCGCGGAGACATCCGGCACTCAGCTGGATATGAACAAGATCACGCCGAAGCTTCAGTATATGGAGGCACTGATCGATAAGTACTTCCTGTTCGATGAGAACATGACGGAGGAAGAACAGGCAAAGAACGGAACGGCGGAAGACTGGATCTACCGCGGTTACATGTCCTCGTTGAACGATCCGTATTCCGTATATTACGATAAGGACGAGTACACAAGCCTGAATGAGGAGACTTCCGGAACTTACTGCGGAATTGGTGTACAAGTGAGCCAGAATGTATACACAGGAATCATCACAGCGGTCAAGGTGTTCAAGAACTCCCCGGCCCAGGAAGCCGGAATGCTGCCGGGAGATATCCTCTATAAAGTGGAAGATATCGAGGCTACCGGAGAGGATCTGTCTCTTCTCGTCAGCGACCACATCCGAGGTGAGGAGGGAACGAAGGTTCATTTGACCGTGTACCGCCTGTCCACGGATGAGTATGTGGAGATGGACGTGGAGCGCCGTATGGTGGAGAACCCGACGGTAGAGTATGAGCTGTTGGATGAACATGCCGGCTACATTTCACTTTCTTCCTTTGAGGAGGTAAGCTCTGAACAGTTTAAGAGCGCTGTGGATGATCTGGCATCCAAGGGAATGGACAAGCTGATCATCGATCTTCGAAACAACGGCGGCGGCGTTGTTCAGGCGGCGAAGGATATTGCGGACTACCTGCTTCCGGATGGAAAGACCATTGTAAGCTTCAAGGGAAAAGGAATCGATGACAGCGTCTATACTTCCGATGACGGACATGAGGTAGATGTCCCGATCATTCTTCTTGTAAACGGTGAAAGCGCCAGTGCGTCCGAGGTTCTGACAGGTGCCTTAAAGGACAATGCCTGGGCAACGATTGTAGGCGAGAAGACCTTCGGAAAAGGAATCGCTCAGGGCATCTTCAACCTGCCGGACGGCAGCGGTCTGAAGCTCACAACGGCATACTACTACACCCCGTCAGGCGAGTGCATCCACAAACTTGGCATTGAGCCGGATGTGACCGTAGCTCTCGACGAAGACTTAAAGTCAAAGATCGAGATCCCGAAGGATGAGGACAACCAGCTTCAGACAGCTCTGGAGGTCTTCGATGAAGGCGTGGATGCCGTAAATGAAAAGATCTCCGCAGAGAACGGGGAGACAGCGACCGCGGACGATGATTTTGAGGCGAAGGTGAAGGAGAATCTGGAGATCGAGAAAGAAGCAGGGGCTGCGCAGTAGAATCTGCCCGGCAGATAAATTTGCGTTTCTACTATATTATATATAGAAGAAACAGTGCATTATACAGCTCATCAAAGAGGAAAAAGACACTTGAAAATTAATATGAAGTGTACTTTTTCCTCTTTTTCGTTTCAATCTGTGCATGGAAAACCATGATTTGAACATGCTCCTGCCGGTTATCCACAAATTGAAAAAACCCTTGAAAAATAAGCAAAAAAAGCTTGATTTTTCGATTTCGATGTGTTATTCTTATCTGGCTGTGACATGATAGCGTTGAAACGAGAGGTTGCTGCCTGAGAATGGCAGGTGTTCCGTGGAGCGAATGTCAAGTTAGGAAACTGGCGACAAGTCACTGTACCAAATTAACAGCTGCTCAGGGTAAGGGGCAGTAACAACGTGTGAATCGGCATGATACACACGAGACCGTGTACAGTCACCGCTTGTCGTACTTCGATTAAAAGTGCGAAAAGGAGGCGACTTTTTTTATGGCAAGTCAGGTTATGAGAATCACATTAAAGGCTTACGACCATCAGCTGATCGACCAGTCCGCTGGAAAGATCATCGAGACAGTAAAGAAAACAGGAGCACAGGTGAGTGGTCCGGTTCCGCTGCCGACAAAGAAAGAGGTTGTAACAATCTTAAGAGCTGTTCATAAGTACAAAGATTCCAGAGAACAGTTCGAGCAGAGAACTCATAAGAGACTCATCGATATCGCAAGCCCGAGCCAGAAGACAGTAGATGCACTGTCCAGACTGGAAATGCCGGCTGGTGTTTATATCGACATCAAAATGAAAAATAAATAATTGAAAAATATTTACTTTTCATGCTACTGAAATGTAGCCACTAAAATTAGAAATCCTGAATGGTTCTGATATAAAAGCAACACTACTCATCCTGAAAGGGAATCAACATCATTACAATATGTAATGTCATAGTGTTCCACCTATGTTGGGCTGCTCTAGGATGAACGCACAGTAAATTCTGTTTTGCGTTCCGCTGTAGATTAGTAACAGGAGGTAAAAACAATGAAGAAAGCGATTTTAGCTACAAAAGTCGGAATGACTCAGATCTTCAACGATGAAGGCGTTCTTGTTCCGGTAACTGTTCTTCAGGCTGGTCCGTGTGTAGTAACACAGGTTAAGACAGAGGAGAACGATGGATACAAAGCTGTACAGGTTGGCTTTGTAGATAAGAGAGAGAAACTTGTAAACAAGCCGGTAAAGGGTCACTTCGACAAGGCTGGCGTATCTTACAAGAGATTCGTTAGAGAGTTCCGTTTTGAGAATTCTGAAGAGTATAACGTAAAAGACGAAATCAAAGCTGATATCTTCGCTACTGGCGATAAGGTTGATGCAACTGCTATCTCCAAAGGTAAAGGTTTCCAGGGCGCTATTAAGAGACTTGGACAGAGCAGAGGACCGATGGCTCATGGTTCTAAATTCCATCGTCATCAGGGTTCCAATGGTTCCGCAACAACTCCGGGCCGCGTATTCAAGGGCAAAGGCATGCCGGGTCAGATGGGTAACAAGAAGATTACCACTCAGAACCTCGAGATTGTCAAGGTTGACGTTGAGAACAACCTGATCCTTGTTAAAGGCGCTGTACCGGGACCGAAGAAGTCCTTAGTAACATTAAAGGAAACAGTAAAGGCTAACAAATAAGCTTTTACAGGAAAGGAGGAAACAGAAATGGCAAACGTATCCGTATACAATATGGAAGGTAAAGAAGTTGGCACAATCGAGCTGAATGACGCTGTATTCGGCGTTGAAGTGAACGAGCATCTCGTACACATGGCTGTTGTTGCACAGCTTGCAAATAAACGTCAGGGAACACAGAAAGCAAAAACACGTTCTGAGGTTTCCGGTGGCGGCAGAAAACCGTGGAGACAGAAAGGAACAGGTCACGCTAGACAGGGTTCCACAAGATCTCCGCAGTGGACAGGCGGCGGAATGGTATTCGCTCCGACTCCGAGAGATTACACAATCACTCTTAACAAGAAAGAGAAGAGAGCTGCTCTTAAGTCCGCTCTTACAAGCAGAGTAAACGAGAACAAGTTTGTAGTTGTTGACGAGTTAAAGTTCGACGAGATCAAGACAAAGAACTTCAAGGCTGTTATGAACAACCTCAAAGTTTCCAAGGCTCTTGTTGTTCTTGCTGACAACGATCAGAACACAGTTCTTTCCGCAAGAAATATCCCGGAAGTTAAGACTTCCCTTGTTAATACAATCAATGTATTCGACATTCTGAAATACAACACTGTAGTAGCTACTAAGGCTGCTGTAGCATCTATCGAGGAGGTATACGCATAATGGCAAACGTACAGTACTACGACGTAATCCTCAAACCGGTTGTAACTGAGAAGAGCATGAACGCTATGAGCGAGAAGAAATACACATTCCTCGTACATCCGGAAGCAAACAAGACCATGATCAAAGAAGCTGTTGAGAAAATGTTCCCAGGAACAAAGGTTGACAGCGTAAACACAATGAACGCTGACGGTAAGAACCGCAGACGTGGCATGGTAGTAGGCAAGACTGCTAAGACTAAGAAAGCAATCGTTAAGCTTACAGCAGACAGCAAAGATATCGAAATCTTCCAGGGTCTGTAATTTTTGAAACTATGCGGCAACCAAAGCCGCGATACGAAAAATAGAAACGCCAGAAGGCGTTGAAAGGAGTCAGAAATGGGAATCAAAACCTATAACCCATATACACCTTCCAGAAGAAATATGACAGGTTCTGATTTCTCCGAGATCACAAAGACAACTCCGGAGAAGTCCTTAGTAGTTTCTTTAAAGAAGAACGCTGGTCGTAATAACCAGGGTAAGATCACCGTTAGACATCAGGGCGGTGGAAACAGACAGAAATATAGAATGGTTGACTTCAAGAGAAATTCCAAAGACGGAATTCAGGCAACTGTAATCGGTATCGAGTACGATCCGAACAGAAGCGCTAACATCGCTTTAATCTGCTACGCAGATGGTGAGAAGTCCTATATCCTTGCACCGCAGGGCCTTACAAACGGCATGAAGGTTATGAGCGGCGAGCACGCAGAGGCTAAGGTCGGCAACTGCTTACCGTTATCCTTAATTCCGGTTGGTGCACAGGTTCACAATATCGAGCTTTTCCCGGGCAAGGGCGGCCAGATGGTTCGTTCTGCAGGAAACGCTGCACAGTTAATGGCTAAAGAAGGAAAATACGCTACACTTCGTTTACCGTCCGGCGAGATGAGAATGGTTCCGATCGAGTGCCGCGCAACAATCGGTGTTGTAGGCAACGGCGACCACAACCTTGTTAAGATTGGTAAAGCAGGTAGAAAACGTCACATGGGTATCCGCCCGACAGTCCGTGGTTCCGTTATGAACCCGAATGACCATCCGCATGGTGGTGGTGAAGGTAAGACTGGTATCGGCCGTCCGGGTCCGTGCACACCGTGGGGCAAGCCTGCTCTTGGTCTTAAGACTAGAAAGAAAAACAAACAGTCTAACAAGTTAATCGTAAGAAGAAGAAATGGTAAGGCGATTTCATAATCGATAGGAGGTAAAACGATGGCTCGTTCACTTAAAAAAGGACCATTTGCAGACGCTAGCTTACTGAAGAAGGTAGACGCTATGAACGAGGCAGGACAGAAACAGGTTATCAAGACCTGGTCCCGCCGTTCTACAATCTTCCCGCAGATGGTTGGTCATACAATCGCAGTACATGACGGCAGAAAGCATGTACCGGTATACGTAACAGAAGATATGGTTGGTCACAAACTTGGTGAGTTCGTTGCTACAAGAACTTACAGAGGCCACGGCAAAGACGAGAAAAAGTCCGGACGTAAATAATAGATACGCTTTGAAAGGAGGTTCCAGTAATGGCTAAGGGACATAGAAGTCAGATTAAGAGAGAGAGAAATGCCCAGAAGGATACAAGACCGTCTGCAAAGCTGTCTTACGCAAGAGTATCCGTTCAGAAGGCTTGTTTCGTATTAGATGCCATCAGAGGCAAAGATGTTCAGACAGCACTTGGTATTGTAACTTACAATCCTAGATATGCTTCCAGCTTAATCGAGAAATTATTAAAATCTGCAATCGCAAATGCTGAGAACAACAACGGCATGAACGCAGAGAACCTGTATGTGGAGGAGTGCTACGCATCTCAGGGACCGATTATGAAGAGAGTAAAACCGAGAGCACAGGGTAGAGCTTACAGAATCGAAAAGAGAATGAGCCACATCACCATCGTGCTGAACGAGAAATAATAGGAGGCAGTTATGGGACAGAAAGTTAATCCACACGGCATGAGAGTCGGCGTTATCAAAGACTGGGATTCCAGATGGTACGCTGAAGCTGATTTCGCTGACAACCTCATCGAGGATCATAAAATCAGAACTTACCTGAAGAAGAGATTATACAGCGCTGGCGTTTCCAAGATCGAGATCGAGCGCGCATCTGATAGAGTTAAAATTATCGTTTTCACAGCAAAACCGGGCGTAGTTATCGGTAAGGGCGGATCTGAGATCGAGAAGGTCAAAGCTGAAGTTCAGAAGATGACTGCTAAGAAGGTATTTGTAGACATCAAGGAAGTTAAGAGACCGGACCGTGAAGCTCAGCTTGTTGCAGAGTCCATCGCTCAGCAGCTTGAGAACCGTGTTTCCTTCCGTCGTGCTATGAAGTCCACAATGTCCAGATCCATGAAGGCTGGCGTTCTTGGTATCAAGACAGCTGTTGGCGGACGTCTTGGCGGTGCTGATATCGCACGTACAGAGTTTTACAGCGAGGGAACAATCCCGCTTCAGACATTAAGAGCAGATATTGACTATGGTTTCGCAGAGGCAGATACAACTTACGGCAAGCTTGGCGTTAAAGTTTGGATCTACAAAGGCGAGGTTCTTCCGACTAAGGGAAATAAGGAAGGGAGCGATAAATAATGTTAATGCCGAAAAGAGTAAAGCGCCGCAAACAGTTCCGTGGAACTATGGCCGGTAAAGCTTTAAGAGGAAATACAATCTCCAACGGTGAATATGGCCTTGTTGCCCTTGAGCCGTGCTGGATCAAATCTAATCAGATCGAGGCAGCCCGTGTTGCCATGACTCGTTACATCAAACGTGGTGGTAAAGTTTGGATCAAGATTTTCCCGGACAAACCGGTAACAGCTAAACCGGCTGAGACTCGTATGGGTTCCGGTAAGGGCGCTCTTGAGTACTGGGTAGCAGTAGTTAAACCGGGCCGTGTTATGTTCGAAATCGCTGGCGTTCCGGAGGAAACAGCAAAGGAAGCTCTTCGTCTTGCTATGCACAAACTCCCGTGTAAGTGTAAAATTGCTTCCAAGGCAGATTTAGAAGGCGGTGATAACAGTGAAAACTAATAAGTATGTAGAAGAATTAAAAGCGAAAACCGCTGCAGAGTTAAATGAAGAATTAGTTGCAGCAAAGAAGGAGCTCTTCAACCTGAGATTCCAGAACGCAACCAACCAGTTAGATAACACAAGTAGAATCAAAGAGGTTCGCAAGAACATCGCAAGAATTCAGACTGTTATCACAGAGAAGGCAAGAGTTGCTAACTAATCCCGTATCGGTGAAGAACCCCAAGGCATGCTTGCGGGTTGATTAGTTGTCATTATGACACACGCCGATGCGTGTAACAAATCGATTTTGAAAGGAGATTATCCGTCGTGGAAAGAAATCTTAGAAAAACACGTACTGGTAAGGTAGTTAGCAACAAGATGGACAAGACAATCGTCGTTGCTATCGAGAACCACGTAAAACATCCGTTAATCGGAAAGATCGTTAAGAAGACATATAAGTTAAAAGCTCATGATGAGAAGAATGAGTGCAATATCGGCGATACAGTTAAAGTGATGGAGACAAGACCGTTATCCAAGGATAAGAGATGGAGACTTGTTGAAATCGTCGAGAAAGCAAGATAATTGATTCGAGGAAGGAGTATCAGGCATGATTCAGCAGGAATCCAGATTAAAGGTTGCCGATAATACAGGTGCAAGAGAACTGCTTTGTATCCGCGTTATGGGCGGTTCTACAAGAAGATATGCTAACATCGGTGATGTAATCGTAGCCTCCGTTAAAGAAGCAACACCAGGCGGCGTTGTTAAGAAGGGCGATGTAGTCAAAGCCGTTGTAGTTCGTTCTGTAAAAGGCGCACGTCGTAAAGACGGTTCTTATATTAAATTTGATGAGAACGCAGCAGTTATCATCAAAGATGACAAGACTCCAAGAGGAACCCGTATTTTTGGGCCGGTCGCAAGAGAGCTTCGTGAGAAACAGTTCATGAAGATCGTATCTCTGGCTCCGGAAGTATTATAAGGAGGTGCCAGGTAATGCATAAAATCAAAAAAGATGATATGGTAAAGATCATCGCAGGTAAAGATAAAGATAAAACTGGTAAAGTTCTGAGCGTAGACACCAAGAAGAACGAAGTTGTCGTTGAAGGCTGCAACATGGTAACAAAGCATACCAAACCGAGCCAGACAAACCAGAACGGCGGAATTGTTCATCAGGAAGCTCCGATCGACATCTCCAACGTAATGCTGTTCGTTGACGGAAAAGCTACAAGAGTTGGCTTTGAAGTTAAAGACGGTAAGAAAGTCCGCGTTGCTAAGGCAACCGGTAAAGTAATTGACTAATAGCAGAGAGGAGGAAACACAAGTTGGCTAGATTAAAAGAAATGTACCAGAACGAGATCGTTGAAGCAATGATCAAGAAATTTGGTTATAAGAATATCATGGAAGTGCCGAAGCTCGATAAGATCGTTATCAACATGGGCGTAGGCGAAGCAAAAGACAACGCGAAAGTCCTTGACTCTGCAGTTCGTGACCTTGAGATCATCACAGGTCAGAAGGCAGTCCTTACAAAGGCTAAGAAGTCTGTCGCAAACTTCAAACTCAGAGAGGGCATGGCTATTGGATGCAAAGTTACCCTTCGCGGCGAGAAGATGTATGAGTTCGCTGATCGTCTGATCAACCTCGCTCTTCCGCGTGTACGTGACTTCCGCGGCGTTAACGCTAACGCATTCGACGGCAGAGGTAACTACGCACTCGGCATCAAGGAACAGTTAATTTTCCCGGAAATTGAATATGATAAAGTTGACAAGGTCAGAGGTATGGACATCATCTTCGTTACAACCGCTAAGACTGACGAGGAAGCTCGTGAACTGTTAACATTATTCAACATGCCGTTTGCAAAGTAATTAGGAGGATTTATCCATGGCTAAAACTTCAATGAAGATTAAACAGCAGCGTCCGGCAAAGTTCTCCACAAGAGAATACAACCGCTGCAGAATCTGTGGTCGTCCACATGCATATCTGAGAAAATATGGCATTTGCCGTATCTGCTTCCGTGAGCTCGCTTACAAGGGCGAGATCCCGGGCGTAAAGAAGGCAAGCTGGTAGGATTTAGCTGCTTAGAAAAGCGTCAGAAGTCAGGTGGGAACATCGTGTTTCCCCGCCTGGCCGTGCAGAGAAGCGCTTAATAGGCTGACTGGTCCCGTTCTTCGACCACAGGGAAAAGAACTTCCCTATACATCGTAACAACGCCTATAAGGAAAACTTGTTTTCCCCAGGCCGAACAACACTCCTGTGCAGCGCGAATGATTCGCGAACCACAGTGACAAACCAACAATCCATTAGGAGGAAATATAATCATGACAATGAGCGATCCGATTGCAGATATGCTTACAAGAATTCGTAACGCAAACACTGCTAAACATGATACAGTAGATGTTCCGGCTTCCAAGATGAAATTAGCTATCGCTGATATCCTTGTAAGAGAAGGCTACATCAAGAAATATGACATCGTTGAGGACGGTGCATTCCAGACAATCCGCATCTCCTTAAAGTATGGCGCTGACAAGAACGAGAAGATCATCTCCGGAATCAAGAAGATCTCCAAGCCGGGCTTACGTGTATACGCTGGCAAGGAAGATATGCCGAAGGTACTTGGCGGACTTGGTATCGCTATCGTATCCACAAACCAGGGCGTAATCACTGACAAGCAGGCTAGACAGCTTGGTGTCGGCGGCGAAGTTCTTGCATTTGTTTGGTAATTATTCCCATTGATGTTATCGCACCCCGCCTGCAAAGCTGAACATTGATCCAGCAGGGCGGAGTTTGCGTGCGTCTGGAGGCAACTTCAGACCAGATATAACATAGAAACTGAAAACAGAAAGTGTAAAAGCACTTTCCGAGAATCTAAGTAGGAGGTAAAAGGCATGTCACGTATTGGTAGAATGCCGGTAGCGATTCCAGCAGGCGTAACTGTAACAATCGCAGAGAACAACAATGTGACCGTTAAAGGTCCGAAGGGAACACTGGTAAGAGATTTACCGGTAGAGATGGAAATCAAAGAAGAAGATGGACACATCGTCGTAACAAGACCGAACGATTTAAAGAAGATGAAATCTTTACACGGTCTTACAAGAACGCTAATCCATAACATGATCCAGGGTGTTACTGAAGGCTACGAGAAGAAGCTTGAGGTAAACGGTGTTGGTTACAGAGCTCAGAAGCAGGGCAAGAAGCTCACACTTTCCCTTGGTTACTCCCATCCGGTAGAGATGGAAGATCCGGAAGGTATCGAGACTGTTCTTGATGGACAGAACATCATCATCGTTAAGGGCATCAGCAAAGAGAAAGTCGGCCAGTATGCAGCTGAAATCAGAGAGAAGAGAAGACCGGAGCCGTATAAGGGCAAAGGTATCAAGTACGCTGATGAGGTTATCAGACGCAAAGTTGGTAAGACTGGTAAGAAATAATTTAAGGAGAGTGTAAAAATGGTTAGCAAGCAGTCAAGAAGCGAAATCCGCAGAAAAAAACACTATAGATTACGCAATCGCTTTGCTGGTACAGCAGAGAGACCGCGTTTAGCAGTGTTCAGAAGCAATAATCATATGTATGCTCAGATCATCGACGATTCCGTTGGACATACTTTAGTATCTGCTTCCACTCTTGAGAAAGAGATCAAAGCAGAGTTAGAGAACACAGATACCGTTGATGCAGCTGCATATATCGGAACCGTAGTAGCTAAGAGAGCAATCGAGAAAGGCATCAAAGAGGTCGTTTTCGATAGAGGCGGTTTCATTTATCAGGGTAAGATTCAGGCATTAGCAGATGCAGCCCGTGAGGCTGGTCTCGTATTCTAATAGAGAGGAGAAAACAGCATGAAGCGTACAATCATTGACGCAAGTCAGTTAGAGTTAAATGACAAAGTTGTTGCCATTAAGCGCGTATCCAAGACTGTTAAAGGTGGACGTACCATGAGATTTTCCGCTCTGGTAGTAGTAGGAGACGGCAATGGTCACGTAGGCGCAGGCCTTGGTAAAGCAGGTGAGGTTCCGGAAGCTATCCGTAAAGGTAAAGAAGCTGCTATGAAGAACCTTGTAGAGATCCCGATGGATGAGAACAAGAGCATCCCGCACGACTTCCTTGGCGAGTTCGGAAGCGCTTCCGTACTGATCAAGAGAGCTCCGGAAGGTACTGGTATCATCGCTGGTGGTCCGGTTCGTTCCGTAGTAGAGCTTGCAGGCATCAAGAACATCCGTACAAAGTCTTTAGGTTCCAACAACAAGACAAACGTAGTTCTCGCAACAATCGAAGGTCTTACAAAGTTAAAGACTCCAGAAGAGGTTGCTAAGAACCGCGGCAAATCTGTTGAAGACGTTGTTTGCTAATAGGAGGATAATAAAATGGCAGAGAAGTTAAAAATCACATTAGTAAAATCCCCTATCGGCGCTGTTCCGAAGCAGAGAGCGACAATCGAAGCACTTGGTTTAAAGAAGATGCACAAGACTGTCGAGATGCCGGATAATGGTGCAGTTAGAGGCATGATCCAGAATGTCAGACATCTGGTTAAAGTTGAAGAAATCTAATTGATATAAAGTAAGGAGGTGCAGTGATGAACTTATCTAATTTACATCCTGCTGAAGGATCTAAGCATAGTGATAGTTTCAGAAGAGGTCGTGGCCACGCTTCTGGAAATGGTAAGACAGCTGGTAAGGGACATAAGGGCCAGAAGGCACGTTCCGGCGCACCGAGACCTGGTTTCGAGGGCGGCCAGATGCCGTTATACAGACGTCTTCCGAAGAGAGGATTTACAAACATCAACTCCAAGGAGATCGTTGGAATTAATGTAAGTGTATTAGAGAGATTTGAGAATGACTCCGTAGTATCCGTTGAGACATTACTGGAGACAGGTGTGATCAAAAACCCGCAGGACGGCGTTAAGATTCTTGGTAACGGAGAGTTAACAAAGAAACTTGTCGTTAAAGCCAATGCTTTCAGTGAAGGCGCAAAAGCTAAAATTGAGGCAGTAGGTGGAACCTGCGAGGTGATCTAATATGTTAAAATCCTTACAGAAAGCATTTAAGGTGAAAGAAGTCCGCGACAGACTTCTTTACACCTTTATGATGCTTGTAGTCATCCGAATCGGCTGCTGTCTTCCGATACCGGGCGTTGATCCGAGCTATCTGCATGATTTCTTTTCAAATCTGCAGAACTCTGGAATGGGATTCTTTAATGCGATCACAGGAGGATCTTTCTCCTCCATGTCTATCTTCGCATTGAGTATCACCCCGTATATCACATCTTCCATCATTATGCAGTTACTCACAATTGCAATTCCGAAGCTTGAGGAAATGCAGAAGGACGGTGAGGATGGAAGAAAGAAGATTGCAGAGTACACCAGATATCTTACCGTCGGCCTGGCTCTCTTTGAGTCCTGCGCAATGGCAGTTGGCCTTGGCGGAAAGGGACTTCTTCTCGAAGACCACCGTAACATCTGGGGATATCTTACGGTCGTAGCCGCTATGACCGCAGGTTCCGCTCTTCTGATGTGGATTGGCGAGAGGATTACAGACAATGGAGTAGGAAACGGTATTTCCATCGTACTTCTGATCAATATCGTATCTGGTACTCCGCAGGATATGATGACATTATATGAGCGCTTTATGGCAGGCAGATCAGTTGCAGTCGCAACTGTATCAGGCATCATTGTACTGGCAATTATCGTTGCGATCGTTGTCTTTGTCCTCGTTTTAAACGATGCAGAGCGCCGGATCCCGGTACAGTACAGCAAGAAGATGCAGGGCCGCAGAATGATCGGCGGACAGTCTACCTACATTCCGTTGAAGGTAAACACCGCGAACGTTATTCCGGTCATCTTCGCTTCTTCCATCATGTCAATGCCGGTTATGATCGCTCAGTTCTTCCACGTTGATTATTCAACCATCGGTGGAAAGATCCTGTTAGCGTTGAGCTCATCCAACTGGTTTAAACCGGAAGCTCCGGCTTACTCCATTGGTATGCTCGTATATATCGTATTAGTCGTACTGTTCGCGTATTTCTATACGTCCATTACGTTTAACCCGCTGGAAGTTGCTAATAATATGAAGAAGTCCGGCGGCTTTATCCCGGGCATCCGCCCAGGTAAGCCAACCTCAGACTACCTCAACAATATCTTAAACTATATTGTATTTATCGGTGCCTGCGGATTGGTGATCGTGTGCATTATCCCGATCATCGCATCCGGTCTCTTCTCTGTCGGCAATCTTTCCTTCGGCGGCACATCCCTGATCATTATTGCAGGTGTAATCCTCGAGACGATCAAGGCTGTGGAGTCTATGATGCTTGTAAGAAATTACAAGGGATTCTTAAATGATTGATCAAATAGAGAAATAGCAGCAGCTGCGTGCTGAAAATCGGAGCGGGCGGAAAGATGCTTTTCGCCCGCTTTTTCGGTTTTTTAGGACGAGTGGAGGAAATTACAATTATGAAAATCATTATGTTGGGCGCACCGGGAGCCGGAAAAGGCACCCAGGCACAGAGAATCGCGGAAAAGTACGGAATCCCGCACATTTCCACCGGAGACATCTTCCGGGCAAACATTAAGAACGGAACAGAGCTTGGCAAGAAGGCAAAAGCATTCATGGACCAGGGACTTCTTGTTCCGGACGAACTGACGGTTGATCTTGTTATGGACAGAATCAGCCAGCCGGACTGCGAAAAGGGATACATTCTCGATGGTTTCCCGCGTACGATCCCGCAGGCAGAGGCCCTCACAGAGGCTCTTGCCAAAAAGGGAGAGGCGATCGATTTCGCGATCGATGTTGACGTACCGGACGAAAAGATCGTTACCCGTATGGCAGGCCGCCGTGCATGCGTAAAGTGCGGAATGACTTATCACATCGTATATGCTGCTCCGAAGAAGGAAGGCATCTGCGACAAGTGCGGCGCTGAACTCATTTTAAGAGACGATGATAAGCCGGAGACTGTTACAAAACGTCTTTCTGTTTATCATGAGCAGACGCGCCCGCTCATCAGCTTCTATGCGGATAAGCACGTTCTCTACACCGTAGACGGAACGCAGAATATGGAACAGGTATTTGAGGCTATCACAAAGATTTTAGGAGCTTAAAATAATGGCAGTAACAATTAAATCGCCGAGAGAGATCGAACTGATGCGAAAAGCCGGAGAAATTCTGGCGCAGGTGCACGAGGAGCTGCATGCAGCTGTTCACCCGGGAATGTCCACTCTGGACATCGATAAGCTGGGAGAGCGTCTGATCCGCAGCCATGGATGTATTCCTTCCTTTAAAAATTACAATGGATATCCTGCATCCATCTGCGTGTCCGTAAATGATGAGATCGTACATGGAATCCCGAATAAGCACCGTATTTTAAAGGATGGCGATATCGTCAGCCTTGATGCGGGGACGATCTATAAGGGATACCATTCCGACGCAGCCCGCACCTGGGCAGTAGGAAACGTCTCCCCGGAAGCACAGAAACTGATGGATGTCACAAAACAGTGCTTTTACGAAGGTATTAAATTTGCGAAAGCAGGCAATCATCTGAATGATATCTCCACGGCAATCCAGGCATACGCCGAAAAATTCGGCTATGGCGTTGTCCGCGAGTTGGTTGGACATGGAATTGGTACCCACCTTCATGAAGATCCGGAGGTCCCGAACTTTGCGACAAAGAGAAGGGGAATCCTTTTACAGCCGGGTATGACTCTGGCCATTGAACCGATGATCAATGCCGGCACACCGGATGTAATCTGGATGGACGATGACTGGACCGTTGTTACAGCAGATCATGCCCTGTCCGCTCACTATGAGAATACGATCCTCATCACTGAGGGCGAGCCGGAGATCCTTTCCCTGCGCCCGGGCCTTGAATAGGAGGGTCCAGCATGGAAATGACCCCGGGATTCCTGGCAAGATCGATTGCCGGAAATGACAAGGATAAAATTTATGTCATATCGGAGGATCTTGGAACATACGTTTCTCTGCTTGCAGAAAACGGCCGGGTCCTCCGGAAAAATAAAAAGCATGTCCAGATCATTAAGAAACGAAACAGGAGGTAAATTTTATGTCTAAGGCTGACGTAATCGAAATCGAAGGCGTCGTTGTTGAGAAGCTGCCGAACGCTATGTTCCAGGTTGAACTTGAGAATGGTCACAAGGTATTAGCTACCATCAGTGGAAAACTGCGTATGAACTACATCCGTATTCTTCCGGGTGATAAGGTAACATTAGAGATGTCCCCTTACGATTTATCCAAGGGACGTATTATTTGGAGAGATAAATAGTATCCTTGACAAAGGGCTAAAAAAGTTGAAGAAAACCAATAAAAACGCTTGATTTTCCGGCAAGGAAGTGTTATAATGCTCAAGCGAACTTTGTTGGAACGCTTGTATTATGCCCATTTTCAGGTGCTTTTTATACAGGTATAGCAACCCGTAATGCCGTTCCCAGATGGCACGGAATCGGTGTGTTTCCGGCAGTAAAGGGAAGCGGACTACGAAGGAAAGGAGAATTACTGTGAAAGTAAGATCATCAGTAAAACCGATTTGCGAGAAGTGCAAGGTTATTAAGAGAAAAGGCAGTATCAGAATTATCTGTGAAAATCCTAAGCACAAACAGAGACAGGGCTGATGCCGCAATTTGCCTGTATTTTTTCGCGCGGCTTTGACATGAAACGCGAGAGTGCGTTGTTGTGTCGGCAATAACTATTTCTACAATATTTAAATGGAGGTACCACTCATGGCTCGTATTTCAGGTGTTGATTTACCAAGGGAAAAACGTGTCGAAATCGGCTTAACTTATATCTACGGTATCGGTAGAGCAAGTGCAGACCGTATTCTTGCTGCGGCTGGTGTAAATCCTGACACACGTGTAAAGGATTTAACCGATGACGAAGTAAAGAACATTGCAGCAGTAATCGCTGAGACTCAGACTGTTGAAGGTGACTTACGTCGTGAGATCGCTTTAAACATCAAGAGACTTCAGGAGATCGGATGCTACAGAGGTATTCGTCACAGAAAGAGTCTTCCTTGCCGTGGTCAGAAGACCAAGACAAACGCAAGAACATGCAAGGGTCCGAGAAAGACTGTTGCAAACAAGAAGAAATAATTATCAGTAACAAATGTTTTGAATCACGTTGCATGTTTTAAAGACAGGAAACAGGGTTCAGTAAATGAGAAAGTAGGTTAGTTTAAAATGGCTAAAAAAGTGTCCACTGCTAAAAAAGTGACAAAAAAGCGTGTAAAGAAAAACGTTGAACGCGGACAGGCGCACATCCAGTCATCTTTTAACAACACAATCGTGACATTAACAGATGCACAGGGTAATGCCTTATCTTGGGCAAGTGCAGGCGGTCTGGGATTTAGAGGTTCAAGGAAATCTACTCCATATGCAGCACAGATGGCTGCAGAAACTGCAACTAAGGCAGCTCTTGTACATGGTTTAAAATCCGTAGACGTTATGGTTAAAGGACCGGGATCTGGCCGTGAGGCTGCTATCCGTGCCCTTCAGGCATGTGGTCTTGAAGTAACAAGCATTAAGGACGTAACACCGGTTCCGCACAACGGATGCCGTCCGCCAAAGCGTAGAAGAGTCTAATTAGGAGGAAGTAAAATGGCAGTTGATAGAGTTCCTGTTCTTAAAAGATGCAGATCCCTTGACCTTGATCCCATTTATTTAGGAATAGATAAAAAATCCAACAGAGAATCTAAAAGAGCAAACAAGAAGATCAGTGAGTATGGTCTTCAGTTAAGAGAAAAACAGAAAGCTAAGTTCATCTATGGCGTTCTGGAGAAGCCGTTCCGTAACTACTACGATAAGGCTGAGCGTTTAAACGGACAGACAGGTGAAAACCTTATGATCCTTCTTGAGCGCAGACTTGACAACGTTATCTTCCGTCTTGGTTTCGCAAGAACAAGAAAGGAAGCAAGACAGATCGTTGACCACAAGCACGTTCTTGTAAACGGCAAGTGCGTAAACATCCCGTCCTACCTTGTAAAGGCTGGAGATGTTGTTGAGATCAGAGAAAAGAACAAAGGCGACAACCACTACAAGCTGGTTCTCGAGACCACAGCTGGCCGTCTTGTTCCGGCATGGTTAGAGTCTGACCATGAGAACTTAAAGGGCGAGATCAAAACTCTTCCGACAAGAGAAGAGATCGACGTTCCTGTAAACGAGATGCTCATCGTCGAGTTATACTCCAAATAATTCACCGGAGCGGTTTTTACAAAGTATCTGGCCATTTCCGGCCGGATGCTTTGTGTTCTAAAAGAACGCTTCGTGGCATTTGTCAAAGCATACCCAAAAGGAGGGGCTTTTTGTGTTCGATTTTGAGAAACCAAACATTGAGATTGCTGAGATTTCCGAAGATAAAAGATACGGAAAGTTTGTCGTAGAACCGCTTGAGAGGGGTTACGGCACAACTCTGGGAAATTCCCTGAGAAGAATCATGCTTTCTTCTTTACCGGGTTCTGCTGTCAGCCAGGTGAAAATTGATGGTGTACTTCATGAGTTCAGTTCCATCGCCGGCGTTAAGGAAGATGTAACTGAGATCATCATGAACATCAAGAGCTTAGCAATTAAGAACAACAGTGATACAAACGAGCCGAAGACTGCGTACATCGAGTTCGAGGGTGAGGGTGTGATCCACGCTTCTGACATTCAGACAGATGCTGATATCGAGATCCTGAATCCGGATCAGGTTATCGCAACCTTAAGCGGCGGCGCAGACAGCAAGTTCTACATGGAACTTACGATCACCAACGGCCGTGGCTACGTAAGCGCTGATAAGAACAAGAGCGACGATCTTCCGATCGGAGTTCTCGCTGTAGATTCCATTTATACACCGGTTGAGCGTGTCAATATGTCTGTTGAGAACACCCGTGTTGGTCAGCAGACAGACTACGATAAGCTCACACTTGAGATCTACACAAACGGAACACTGGATCCGGACGAGGCAGTCAGCCTTGCTGCTAAAGTTTTAAGCGAGCATCTGAATCTCTTCATCGACCTCTCTGAGAATGCAAAGACTGCAGAGGTTATGGTTGAAAAGGAGAACAACGAGAAAGAAAAAGTTCTTGAGATGAACATCGACGAGCTGGAGTTATCCGTTCGTTCCTACAACTGTCTCAAGAGAGCAGGTATCAATACCGTTGAAGAGCTTTGCAGCCGCACTTCTGAGGATATGATGAAGGTTAGAAACCTTGGTCGCAAGTCCCTCGAGGAAGTACTTGCAAAGTTAAAAGAACTGGGCTTACAGCTCAATTCCAGTGACGAACAGTAAATTTTGGTTGTGATACATTCACCCGGAAGGTAAGTCCGAAGGGCGCAGAAGGGGCGTAGAGCGACTCATTATGGAGAAAAAGGCGGCAGCCCAGTAAGTCCAAAGAAGCGTGGGCGGCTGTTCCACAAATGGAGGAAATTAAATCATGGCAGGTTATAGAAAACTCGGAAGAACTTCCAGTCAGAGAAAAGCATTACTTAGAATCCAGGCTACAAACCTTTTATATCATGGAAAGATCGTTACAACTGAGGCTAGAGCTAAAGAAGTAAGAAAGATCGTTGAGAGCCTGATCGCTCTTGCAGTAAAAGAGAAAGATAACTTCGAGACTGTTAAAGTTACAGCTAAGGTTGCCCGCAAGGACGCTGACGGCAAGAGAGTAAAAGAAGTTGTTGACGGTAAGAAAGTTACTGTATACGACGAAGTTGAGAAGGAAATCAAGAAGGACATGCCGTCCAGACTTCATGCAAGAAGACAGATGGTAAAAGCTCTTTATGACGTAACAGAAGTTCCGACAGCAGCAGCTGGTAAGAAGAAAAACACAAAGAAAGTTGATCTTACAAACAAGCTGTTCAACGAGATCGCTCCGAAGTACGCTTCCCGTAACGGTGGTTACACAAGAATCATCAAGATCGGTCAGCGTAAGGGCGACGGTGCTATGGCAGTTCTGATCGAGCTCGTTTAATTCTAATTTAATACGAAATCGTTGAAGACCGGTAGAATACGTGTGAGCGTGTTCTGCCGGTCTTCTTTTGGTGAGTGCAGAGGAAATACAAGCGGCTGCGAAGCAGAGATTTACTTTCCTTGCGCTACTAACGTGCAAACAGCCTGCGAAGCAGGCAATAGAGCGCGTAATCGCGAGTTTGCGAGTGAGCGGGTGGCCAGGTTGAGCGGACTTATAGTACGAAATAAGACCATAGACACTATCTGATAAATAATGTGTCTATGGTCTTTGTGACTTTCGTGTTTAGTTTATTCCGAGCTGTCGCTGGAACTGCTCAAAGAACTCGTTGAATGCCGCGGCGTTTGCCGGGTCTTTCATTAAGTTTGTGATGGTGAGTACATAGAAGAACTCGCCGATGCCGAGAAGAATGGCGATAACGCCGAGGATGATTCCGGCTGCTGCGGTGCCTCTGAAGGGCTGGCCTTTTTTGGAGATGATGGCGAAGCAGACTGCCCCGACGCCGCAGATGATAGCGACCGGGAAGGCGAAGCAGCAGAGCGTTAAGAGAGCGAAGATCCCGCTGATCAGGGAGATCGTCGCGAAGGAGTTCTTTTCGCGTCTCGGGCGCTGCGGCTGGTTCTGCCAGTAGGGCGGTTGTCCGTTATTGTACTGATTCTGCCAATACGGCGGCTGTCCGTTCTGCGGTGGGAACTGTCCGCTGTTCTGCTGATTCTGCCAGTATGGATTCTGTCCAGGATTCTGAGGCGGGATCTGTCCGTCATTCTGTGGATTCTGCCAGTATGGATCCTGTCCGTTATTCTGAGGCGGGATCGGCTGTCCGTTCTGTGGATTCTGATCTGCAGCCTGTGTTTCCTGGTTCATATCTTTATATTCAGATGAATTCTGATCTTCGTAATCTGCCATGAAAATTCCTCCTGTTGTAATTCTGCGGCGCTGCCGCCAAAATGCTCATAGCACTGTTCCCTGATAAAAAAGGCTGGTCAGCTCCTCGATGTTTAAGAAAAATAATACGGAACAGTTATCGTATAGTTTAACATGAAACGCCGTCCATGTCCACATTTAAGTTGCATAAGAGCATGGATTGAATTATAATGGAGAATGACATCTCCGGCGGCTTTATGCTTTCCGGGGTAGAACTAGAAGGAGAAAGAACATGGACATTTTAGGCGTACTGACTGCGGAATTGGGAGTGAAAATGAGCCAGGTCGAGGCGGCTGTGAAGCTCATTGACGAGGGAAACACGATTCCGTTTATTGCCAGATACCGGAAGGAAGTAACCGGTTCCTTAAACGATGAGGTATTAAGAAACCTGGATGAACGATTAAAATATCTGAGAGGTCTTGAAGACCGCAAGACTCAGATCCTCGCATCGATCGAGGATCAGGGAAAACTGACGGCTGATTTAAAGAAGAAGATCGAGGAAGCCGAGACTATGGTGGCGGTGGAGGATTTATACCTGCCGTTCCGCCCGAAGAGAAAGACAAGAGCCAGCATGGCGAAGGAGAGAGGCCTGGAGCCGCTGGCCGATACGATCCTGCTGCAGGTGACAAAAGAACCGATTGAAACACTGGCTGCCCAGTATGTCTCCGAGGAAAAAGGCGTTGCAGACGCGAAAGCGGCCATTGACGGCGCAAAGGATATCCTTGCGGAGCGCATCTCCGAGGTGGCAAAATACCGTGCATACATCCGCAATGTGACAAAAGAGGAAGGTTCTATCGTCTCCGCGGCGAAGGACGAGAAGACAGAGTCCGTTTACGAGATGTACTATCATCACGAGGAGCTTGTAAGAAAGTGCGCTGGACACAGGATTCTCGCCTTAAACCGCGGTGAGAAGGAAAAGATCCTGACTGTAAAGATCGCGGCTCCGGAGGAGAAGATCTTACGCTACTTAAATAAGATGGTCATCACCAGAGAGAACCCGGTGACAACTCCGGTCTTACAGGAAGTGATCGCAGACAGCTACAACCGTCTCATCGCCCCGGCAATTGAGCGTGAGGTGAGAAATCTCATGACCGAGAAGGCGGAGGACGGTGCCATCAAGATCTTCGGAAAGAACTTAGAGCAGCTTCTCATGCAGCCTCCGATCGCAGGCCGCGTGGTATTGGGATGGGATCCGGCGTTCCGTACCGGCTGTAAGTTAGCAGTCGTTGACGCCACAGGAAAAGTCCTGGATACCGTGGTCATCTACCCGACCGCACCGCAGAACAAGGTGGAGGACGCGAAGAAGACCTTAAAAAAGCTCATCGAGAAATACAAGATCTCCCTGATCTCCGTCGGAAATGGAACGGCTTCCAGAGAGTCCGAGCAGATCATCGCGGAGTTTATCAAGGAGATCCCGGAACACGTCCAGTACGTGATCGTAAATGAGGCAGGAGCTTCCGTATATTCTGCCAGCAAGCTTGCCACAGAGGAATTCCCGAAATTCGACGTGGGACAGAGAAGTGCCGTCTCCATCGCACGACGTCTCCAGGACCCGCTTGCGGAGCTCGTAAAAATCGATCCGAAGTCCATCGGTGTCGGCCAGTATCAGCATGATATGAACCAGAAACATCTGAGCGAGGCTCTTGGAAACGTTGTTGAGGACTGCGTAAATAAGGTGGGTGTCGACTTAAATACGGCGTCCGCATCTCTTTTAGAGTATATTTCCGGTATCTCCAAGGTGATCGCGAAGAACATCGTCGCATACCGTGAGGAGAACGGCGCGTTTACGAACCGCCGCCAGCTCTTAAAGGTCGCAAAGCTTGGCCCGAAGGCATTTGAGCAGTGTGCCGGATTTATGAGAATTGCAGGCGGGGACAATCCGCTTGACGGAACCTCTGTACATCCGGAGTCTTATAAGGCAGCGCTGGAGTTATTAAAGCGTGCAAAGATTGAACCGGAGGAGATCGCGAAGGGCGGCGCGGCCGGAATCAGCAAAAAGATCACAGATTACAAGAAACTTTCCGAGGAGCTTGAAGTCGGTGAGGAGACCTTAAAGGATATTGTGAAAGAGTTGGAAAAACCGGCCCGCGACCCGCGTGAGGAGATGCAGAAGCCGGTCTTAAGGACCGATGTCCTTGATATGAAGGATTTAAAGCCGGGAATGATCTTGAAGGGAACTGTAAGAAACGTCATCGATTTCGGTGCTTTCGTGGATATCGGTGTCCATCAGGATGGTCTGGTGCATATTTCCCAGCTTTCCAGGAAGTACATCAAGCATCCGCTTGAGGCGGTCAGCGTAGGGGATATCGTTGAGGTGAAGGTTCTCGGAGTGGATATGGCGAAGAAGAGGATTTCCTTATCTATGATATTGGATGAGGAATAAATTTTAAACTATCGATACGAAGGAACGTTTAGTTGACGGAATACACGGGCCAGACGGAGAATATTCCGGCGAGCCGAAGAAATGGAGGAGTCATTCATGAAGTATAATTTTGATGAAGTGATCGACCGTAAAGGAACCCATGCAGTGAAGGTTGAGCGCCTGCCAAAGGGAGCGGACAAGGATTCACTCTCCCTCTGGATCGCGGATATGGATTTTGCCTGCGCAGAACCGATCTTAAAGGCTCTCCATGAGCGGATCGACCGGAAAATCTTCGGATACACCATGTACGATGCGGACGAGTGCATGGATGCGGTGACAGGCTGGATGAAAAAGCGCTACGGCTGGAATGAGAGCAGAGAGAACCTGTTCTTCTGTCCGGGCGTTGTGGCTGCCTATGCAGCGCTCATCAACCTCCTCACGGAACCGGGGGACGGGATCGTCCTCCAGCGCCCAATCTATTATCCATTTACGAATAAGGCCAACAGCAACGGCCGCATTCCGGTGGACAATGCCCTGATCTATGAGAACGGCGCTTACCGGATCGACTTTGAAGATCTCGATCGAAAGATGGCGGACCCGGCAAACAAGGTTCTCGTGGTTTGCAGCCCGCATAACCCGACAGGCCGTGTCTGGACAGAAGATGAGCTTAAAAAGACGGTTGAGATCTGTAAAAAATATGACAAATGGATCATCTGCGATGAGATCCACTGCGATCTCATCCGCCGCGGCGTGACCTTCACACCGATCATGAATGTAGCTCCGGAGTATGCGGACCGTATCGTTGTCTGCACGGCGCCGAGCAAGACCTTCAACCTTGCCGGAATGAAGACCTCCAACATTGTGATCCACAATAAAGAGCTTCAGAAAAAATGGAAAGACTATGTGAATGGCAGCCTGTCCATGGATGGCGCTTCCGCTCTGGGTATGACGGCGATGATCGCGGCCTACACAGAGGGGGAAGAGTGGCTGGAGCAGCTGAAGGACTATCTGGATGGAAACTTCGCGTATATCGACGAATATTTAAAGAAATACCTTCCGAAGGCCCATCTCGTCAAGGCGGAGGGAACCTACCTCGCGTGGCTTGATCTCAACGGATACGTTGACCGGGATGAGAAAAAACTGGAAGAACTGATGCAGAAGAAAGCAAAGGTCGCTCTGGATGAGGGATATATCTTCGGTGAGGAGGGACGCGGATTTGAGCGTATCAACGTCGCTTCCCCGCGCAGCGTCATCGAGGAGTGTATGAACCGGATCCGGACGGCATTTGAAGAGGAAAAACTGGTATGAAAATTCAGGTAAAAATGACAGCGAGAGATATTTTTGATTTCTCCATGTACAGCGCGTATTCGGGATTTGCCGGGATCTTTACATTCGTGTTCCTGATCCTGGTCATCGGGATCCTCGGATACGCATGGAGCTCGGTGGCGGTGATGCAGAGAGTCATGCTTTTGGGCTGTATCATCCTTTTTGTGTTTGTCCAGCCGATCATGATCTGGATGAAGGCAAAGGCGCATGCGAAAACGACCGGATACTCAACGCCGATCAATCTTGACGTTTCGGATGAGCAGATCGGGGTTGAACAGGCCGGTGTGACCGGAGAATTGAAATGGGATCAGATCTGGAAAGTCGTTCGGATCCCGAATATGTATATCATCAAGGTCGGACCGACAAACGGATATCTTGTGCCATTCCGGTCCATTGAAGGGAGAAAACAGGAGTTTGTCGATTTCTGCAAGCGGAATCTTCCGCCGAAGAAGACGAAAGGATTAAAGGTATGATAAAGGAAACAAACGCACCGGAGGAGACCTTCGCCTTTGGAAAAATGCTTGGGGAACAGGCAAAGCCAGGCGAAGTGATCTGCCTGAACGGTGATCTTGGCGTCGGGAAAACAGTTTTTACGAAGGGCTTTGCTGAGGGACTCGGAATCACGGAGCCGGTAAACAGCCCGACCTTCACGATCGTCCAGCAGTATGACAGCGGAAGAATGCCGCTGTACCATTTCGATGTGTACCGGATCGGCGACATCAGCGAGATGGATGAAGTCGGATACGAAGACTGCTTCTACGGGGAAGGCGTGACGCTCATCGAGTGGTCAAACATGATCGAGGAGATCCTGCCGGAACATGTGAAGACTGTCACCATCGAAAAGAACCTGGAGAAAGGTTTTGATTACAGAAAGATCACGGTGGAGGACAAATAGATGCGGATTTTAGGAATTGAGAGCTCCTCACTGGTGGCATCGGCGGCCATCTATGAGGACGGGATCACGATGGCGGAGTATACGGTGGATTTCAAGATGACCCACTCCCAGACTCTGCTGCCGATGATCGATGAGATGGTAAAATTTGTCGGGATCGATCTGAACACGATCGATGCGATCGCGGTGTCAGGCGGTCCGGGATCCTTTACGGGACTCAGGATCGGCTCTGCGACTGCGAAGGGACTTGGACTGGCATTAAATAAGCCGCTGATCCATGTTCCGACGCTTGACGCGACAGCGTACAACCTGTTCGGTGCATCCGGACTGATCTGTCCGATCATGGATGCGAGAAGAAACCAGGTCTACACGGGAATCTATCGCTTTGAGAAGAAATTTGAGACCGTGATGGATCAGGATGCGATGGATATGGGCGAGCTGATCGAAAAACTGAACGCGATGGGCGAGCGCGTGATCTTCTTAGGTGACGGTGTGCCTGTTTACGAGAAGCAGATCGCGGAGAAGATGACCGTGCCTTATGATCTTGCCCCGGCGCATGTAAACCGCCAGAGAGCCGCATCTGTGGCCGCTCTCGGTGCTGTCTATTTTGCGGAGGGAAAGACGGAGACTGCCATGGAGCATAAGCCGGACTACCTGAGAAAGTCCCAGGCGGAGCGGGAGCGCGAGGAGAGAGAAGAGAAGGAAAAGAACGCCTGATATTTCGCAAAAATAATAAAAATCATATACAGAGAAATCAATAAATAAAAAGTGGGATTGCTGTCCGGCGAGCAAAGCGTCGGTGAGTAGTCCCACTTTTTAACTGTCATGGAATTCTGAAAATTTCCCCAGCAAGGAATGGGGGATATAGGGGAATATGATGTCATTCGTTATTTGAATTTTCAAGAAAGTCCACCGCCCTCGATCTTGCCGAGATAGTCATTTTTCGCTTTTACGAATTTCAGAACGTCCACAGCTATTCCTCCAGATCAAATACAAAATCACAGCATTTACCGTCCTCCATCAGAGTTCTTGTTCTTGTCATTTTGATCTTGGAATTCATGCCTTTATAAAACGGTTCATCGCGTCCGCAGGATAAGACAGCTCCGAGATCCTTCATCCCGATACGTTCATACATGGCAACATACTGACATTCCAGAACATCTTCACAAAGATGTTTTTTACCATCGCCACTCCATGCAAGTTTTAAGGCACCGTTCGAGGACCAGGGTTCCATCTGCATACGGATCGCCTGCAGGTCATTTCTTCCGAAGAGCTCCGCATATTCCTGACCTTCCTTAAAGGCGATGTCGTAGATGACTTTTTTTACGATCTCATATGTTTTTTCATGTCCGAGTTCCTTTTCAAACGCGTCGATAAATGGCTTGACCATAAGCGCTTCAATTTCTCTTCTCAAAATGATCGGTACATCGTAAATTGTCTTCATGTGGTTTCCTCCTTCATGTGTACATAGTCCCGGCTGCTACAGACCGGTAAGAAAATTAATTTTTTGTTTCTTTTTATAAAAAAGCAGCAGTCCGACCAGGGATTGGCTGAACTGCTGCGTCTTTCAGAAGCTATTTCTGTGCGCCCTCGTTTTTCTTTCTCTCTGCAAGTCCATTCAGGTAATAGAGAGTTGCCCAGCATGCATCGTGTGCGGCGGTCTGGTAGCTCAGAGTATCTGGATAGATCTCCACGAAATCCATGCCTTTTGCACCTGCGAGTCCGGCCTCGTGAAGCATCATGCATAATTCATAAGATGTTAATCCGCACATATCCTGCGGTCCCTGCGGCATGCTTGCTGCGTCAAGACAGTCAGCGCAAACAGTGATATACATCAGATCAGTATCTTTTGATGCAATCTCGATTGCTTTACGGATGGACTCTTTCCAGCCATTCTCTTTAATTTCTCTTGCAAGAATGACAGTTGCACCGTATTTCTTTGCGTTTGCGAATTCTTCCTTATGGTTACGCGGACCACGGATACCGATATGGACGATCTTTGTGGAGTCCATGTTTGGATCGTTGTAAAGCTGATAGAATGGAGAGCATCTGGAGTATTCATCGTCGCCGAAGATGGAGTAGTTGTCGAGATGAGCGTCAATGTGGAGAACACCTACGCGTTTCGGATGACGCTTTGCAATCTCACTGATGATCGGATAAGCGATTCCATGGTCACCACCGAATGTGATCGGGAGTGCGTGGGCATCTTCAATCTGGCCGATCCTCTCTCTGATCGCTTCAAAGGTGAGCGGATAGTCGCCGTTTCTGCATGCGACATCGCCGAAATCACCGACTTTTAAGTAATCGAATGCATCAAGGTCAAAGTCCGGAAGATAGCCGGTATAGCGGATCGATACAGAACGGATTGCTTTCGGTCCTTCTGTGCAGGAAGAGTATCCGCCGATCGTGCATCCGCCTTCCCACGGAACACCGGTGACAACGGCATCCATGGAGGAAAGTTCACTTTCATTTTCAAGAACCGGAAGATTCAGCCAGGACGGAACTCCGCTGTAAATGTTGTTTGGTAAAAATGCCGGATCATAAATAGTTGGTTTGCTGTTTTTCATAATGTCATTTCCTTTCTTTGCTCAATTGCCCCATTGTCGAGGGCAATTTTTTACTTATGGTTATGAAGCAGTCAACAGTTACATGAAAACTGTATATGTCGCATTAAAAGACTTAATTTTATGCTTCTTTTGCATCGGCGGAATCAAGGATGTGAAGATTCAAATGTTCAGAGAGATATTCCAGTGTATATCCGCCGCCGATGCTGTTGCCTTTTTCGTCAAGTGCCGGTCCATAGATTCCAATTCCCATACGGCCTCCCACGCAGGACAGGATTCCGCCGCCGACACCGCTTTTGGATGGGATTCCCACACGAACGGCAAATTCTCCGGAACGGTCGTACATGCCGCAGGTCAGCATAAGGGTTTTTAATGTTCGGACGACTTTTTTGTCGAGAAGGCGTTTTCCGGTAGTGGTGGAAATACCTCCGTTTGCAAGAAGAAGACCTAATTCGGATAATGATCTGGCGTTTACACTTAAGGAACAAAGCTTAAAGTAGAGATCCAGAGTCTGGAGAACATCCCCCTTTAACACGCCCTTGCTCTTTAACAGATATCCGATCGCCCGATTCCTGTCGCCGGTCGCTTTTTCGGAGCGGTAGACGGATTCATCCAGAACGATTTCATTGTCATTACATAAGGTGCGGATAAATTCCAGCATCTTCTCGAAAGAGAAACGCCCTGCCAGAAGACTTACAACTTCAATGGCCCCAGCATTGATCATTGGATTGAACGGGCGGTTGCTCGCTGTGTCAAGCTTTAAAATTGAATTGAACGCATCCCCGGACGGTTCCATCATCACATTCTTAAAGACCTTTTCTTCACCGATGTATTGCAGTGCTGCTGCGAGGGAAACAATTTTACAGATACTCTGTATAGTAAAACGGCATTCGGAATCGCCAAATTCGATATGACGGCCATCTTCTGTTTTAATACATAGTCCAAAATGTACTGGATTTGCTTTCCCAAGCTCAGGGATATAATCTGCGACTTTTCCCTGCAGCAGAAATTTTCGCCCATACTCCCAGGCATCTTTCGCAACTTCCTCCAGCATATATTCACCTCCTCTCATGTGCATGTATGTGTTAATGCTTTAACCGGCAAAAACACCAATAAAACTTGAAATACCAAGGATCAGTGAGATCGCAAAGATCATCAGGCCAATAATGTTCTGGAGCATGGAGTTCTTATATTCACCCATAATTCTCTGACGGCTTGCAAGGTAAAGAGTAACACCTACAACGACCGGGAGTGCGATTCCATTTACAGCCTGAGCAGTCATGATCAGTGCTAACGGGTTGGTGCCAATTGCGGAAATAATAATTCCGACGATCAGAATGATTGCGCTTGTTCCTAAGAAACGTTTATCGGAGCCGTCTGTCTTCCAGTCAAAAAGTCCGGCTAATACGTAAGAGACACTGATCGGAGAGCAGAGCGCACTGGAAATACCTGCGGAGAGAAGTCCTAATGCCATGAAAGGCTGAGCGAAACGTCCGAGTGTACCTTCAAGCTGTACAGCCATATCCATTGCGTTGTTAACGCTCATGCCGCGCATAACCACTGCGGATGTGATCATAATGGAACCTGTGATAACACCGCCGATGATCATCGGTACGGTTGTGCCAAACATACAGAGCGGAAGTTCTTCCTTTGTATGCCATGTTCTCTGGGCACTTGCAGCATGCAGGAACATGTTGTACGGAACAACGGTCGTTCCGATGAGGGAAAGACATGTCATCAGTCCGCCCTTCGGGACTGTCGGGATGCAGCCTCGGAGCAGTTCGCCAAAATCGGGGCGAACAATGAGCATTGTCATAAGAAAGACGATTGCCATTAAGGTGACACATACACTTAAAAGCTTTTCCAGATATTTAACAGCATCACCGACAAAGAGGAGAACGATCAGAACGATAACTCCTAAGATCGGAGCCATGATTCTTGTCGGAACACCGGTCAGTGCGCTGGCTCCCATTGCCGTTCCGGTAAGGTCACCGCCCATATATGCGAGTCCGCCGATGGTGATCGCGATGATGACAAGGCCACATAAAATGTTTCGAAGAAGCGGACGGTCTGCAAAGTCATGCTTCATGTTTTCTGCGAGACCTTCCTGAGTGATGATACCGATCCTTGCCGCCATACCCTGCATGACGATAACTGCGATAACGGAAAAGACAACACACCAGAAAAGTGTGAAACCGTAAGTTGCACCTGCCAGTGTACAGCTTGTTACGGTTCCGGGGCCGATGAATGATCCCACGATCACAAAGCCGGGACCAAGGGAAGCAAGTTTTTCTTTCATAGTAAATTTACGAGTGACATTATTGGAATTCACCATGCTTTTTTCTCCTTTTTTAGTTGATTGATATGAATGTTCTAGTTATTCGGCCGAAAAAATGGAACTTTT
This sequence comes from Clostridium sp. AM25-23AC, assembly GCF_003435125.1. Taxonomy (NCBI): domain Bacteria; kingdom Bacillati; phylum Bacillota; class Clostridia; order Eubacteriales; family Clostridiaceae; genus Clostridium; species Clostridium sp. AM25-23AC. Next base: position 55,935 of record NZ_QWGI01000013.1, read on the forward strand.
GTAACTGTGTTGACAATATAGCATAGGAATGATAAAATGACAATAATTGTCAACTTGCTTTTGACAATATCAAACTCTGTTTGACAGGAGGATGTATTTTGCCATTGGATGAATCGAAAAATGTTACGGAAAAGAATACAAAGGCCACGGAACGTCAGATCCAATCGGTTCAGCGTGCGATCAACATACTGAACTGCTTTACGATGACAAATTCTGCCCTGACGCTGGGACAGATCAGCAATCAGCTCAATTTGAACAAAGGCACAGTCCATGGAATCCTGAGTACGCTTTACCAGAATGGATATATCAGCCAGAATGGAAATGGGCAGTATATGCTGGGGGCGGCGCTGTTTAACAAAGCCTGTCTCGCTGCCGGGACGCGCCAGAGCATGTGCATTGACCGGGGTCATGACAGACTGCTGGCGTTAAGTAATCAGTTCCAGTTAAACGGAACCATGTTTGCAATGGAAGAAAAGCAATTGAGAGTGATTGACACAACTGAACCGACAAACTGCCCTTTTATTGTTCAGCGTGTGTCACCACAGATATCTCTGTATGATTCTGCAAGCGGAAAGATTCTGTTGGCATATTTATCGGAAAAAGAAAGAGCGGAATATCTGGAAAGAATGCCGATGACACCGTTCCAGAAGTCTTTCGAGGATAAGCAGAAGAATTTTGACGTGGAGTTATACCGGATCCGTAAAAATGGATATTCAGAAGAATACGACGCTCTTTTTACCGGAGTATCAGCGCTGTCAGTGCCGATCTTTAATCGATATCATAATGAATTGTTTGGAAGTGTGAGCCTGACGGGAATGAGTCCGATGATAAAGAAGAGAAGACAGGAGATTATTGCTGCGCTTCAGGCGCATGCGCGTTATCTGCAGGATTGTCTGCGTTTTTAAAGCAGAAAGAAATGGTGGCCGGATCAGATCCAGCCACCATCCATTTTTATGATCTGACCGGTCAGGTAATCCGGTGCTTCTACGAGTTTCATGACGAGATCTGCGACTTCCTCCGGCTTTCCCATGCGGCCGGTGGGAATCTCGTCTAAGAGCATCTCATGCTCCTCATCAGATAAAAATCCGTTCATCTCCGTATCAATGGCCCCGCAGGCGATAGCGTTCACCTGAATGCCGGAGGGGGCGAGTTCCTTGGCGAGGGCCATGGTGAGACCGTTGACGCCGCCTTTTGTGGCAGAGTAGGCCGCTTCGCAGGAGGCACCGCAGACGCCCCAGACGGAGGAGATATTGATGATTTTTCCGCTGTGGTTGTGGATCATTCCCGGAATCGCCAGCTTCGTGCAGTGGAAGACAGAGGACAGGTTCGCGGAGAGGATTCGGTTCCAGTCCTCGAAACTTAGATCCTGTAAAAGGCCGATGATGGAGATTCCGGCGTTGTTTACGAGGACATCCACATGGCCGAAGCGGGACTCGATTTCCTTAAAAAGACGCTGGCAGTCATTCGAATTTCCGACATCCGCCTGTACCGCCAGGCACTCTGCGCCCAGCGCCTCAACTTCTTTTTTCACTTCTTCCAACCGATCTGTGCTTCGGGCACAGTTGATCACGATCCGGTATCCACAGGAAGCAAATTTTAAAGCCACCGCCCGTCCGATCCCGCGGGATGAGCCGGTGACGAGAACTGTTTCTTTCATAATGAACTCCTATTTGCGTATAAAACTTTGTTGCTTTGTAACTGTTCAGTAGGTCTGCGCACTTGCTGCGCTGACCGTAAGAAAACATAGGCTGGAAGGCAAAAATCCCATCAGCGAAGCTGATCTGGAATGGATTTTTGCACGTAACTATGAAGGTACTGAATAGTTACGTTGCTTTTTGATGAGATCACAGCTGCCGGAAATGATCGGACTATAAGAATTCCGAGGATTGATGAAAACGGCAGATATGCATATTTTAAGGGAATAACACCGGAATTACAATAGGATTCCGGAAAAATCCACTGCAGTCCGGGCAGCGCATGGACTTTGGCTCGTTGTTCGCGTAAATAAGAGAGCCATGATCGCATCAGGATCAATGCAGTCATGGCTTTCGGCTTCGATATGGTTATTTCTGCAGTCTTGCCTCATTTAAGCTCATTCCGCCGCGGATATTGGCCTCAATGACGAGAAGGTCACCGTACTCCGCCTGGCTGTCGATAATGGAAGCCTGTTTTGTCAGAGATTTCCCGTCGAAAGCGGTTTTTCTGCGCATCTGGCGGAGTGTCTTCGCGAAGCCTGCGGTACGCGGCTGGTAAACATCTAACGGGTGGAGTCCAAGGACGACTCCGGAGCGGAGACCGAGGTTATCCATTGCGTCGGAGATGTTTGAGGTTGGGAAGTTCTTGTAGCTTTCGATCCAGTAGGTTCTTTCTTCTTTGTTGAAAATCATAATGTGTACCGCAGCCTGATATATATGTGCAGCTGCGATTCTCTTTTCAAAAAAATTGCAGGAAACGAATGGGGCTCTTCCCATGCAGCTATCATTTGATTTGCTGACAGTATCTTAATTATAACAGAAAGACATCAATAGTTTTATAAATTCAGGACAATTCACTATGCCAAAATATTATGAAGGTCAATTCCTGAAATTTATCGGTAACGCCCTTAAGGAAAATGCGGTCATACTCACTTGCATGTCTGCGTTTTCTCACATCATATTAATGGTAAATTTTGCCACAGGAATGCCACTTAAATTCCGGGAAAATTGATTGTATAATAGATATGTATGGTGCTATACTATAGAAGCCGCATTGTGTGCTGACTGACCGCGTGGTGCGGACAGAAGACGATAGGAAACAGGTGTAAATACTGAGATTGGAGGCATCATGGAACAGATCTATGACTTGATCATTATCGGTTCCGGTCCGGCGGGACTCGGGGCTGCGATCTACGCAAAACGTGCGGAGTTAAAGACCCTCGTGATTGAAAGAGAGATGATGAGCGGCGGACAGGTGCTTACAACATATGAGGTAGACAACTATGCGGGACTTCCGGGGATCGGCGGCTTCGATCTGGGAATGAAATTCCGGGAGCATGCCGATAAGCTGGGCGTGGAGTTTGCGAAGGATACGGTCTTAAAAATTGAGACCGCGGACCTTGCGGATGAGAACGAAGTCTTAGAGGCGGCAGAAGCGGGAGCGGGACACCCGCCTGTGATCCGTCAGGTAGTGGGAAAAAAGGAGACGAGACTCGCGAAAGCGGTCATTATCGCTTCCGGTGCCCACCACAGAAAGCTTGGCATCCCGGGGGAGGCAGAGCTTACGGGAAAAGGCGTTTCCTACTGTGCGACCTGCGACGGCGCGTTCTTCCGGAAAAAGATAACGGCGGTGGTCGGAGGCGGGGATGTTGCCCTTGAGGACGCGATCTTCCTTGCGAGACTCTGTGAGAAGGTCTACGTGATCCACAGGAGAGATGAATTCCGCGGAGCGAAGAGCCTGCAGAAGCGCCTGATGGAGCTTCCAAACGTGGAAATTCTCTGGGATACTGTGCCGGAGGAGATCTGTGGAACGGAAAAAGTGGAGACACTGAAGCTTCTCAATAAAAAGACCGGGGAAAAGAGAGATCTGGCTGTGGACGGCGTGTTCGTCGCAGTGGGAATCACCCCGAACAGTGAAGAATTTAAGGGATCCGTAGATATGGATCCGGCAGGATATATTGCGGCCGGGGAGGACGGAAAGACGAATGTTCCGGGAATCTTCGCGGCAGGAGACGTCCGTACAAAGGCGCTCCGCCAGGTCGTTACGGCAGTGGCAGACGGGGCAAATTGCGTTGCGTCTGTAGAACAGTACCTGTATGGTATAGAGTAGGAATTTTCTGAACTGAAAATTCCGTATGATACGGCAGCGGCAGCAGATAGACAGGAGAAAAAACGATCTATGAACAGAGCAGGAAGAATTATCGCGGTCTGCGGTCTGAGCGTGGCGCTCATGATGCCGCAGATCGCTTATGCGGCGGAAACCCTTTCGGTGCAGGTGAGTGAGAGAACGGGACTTACCACCGTCGGAAATAAACAGTCGGCTTATGACAACGTGGCAATCTCCCACGTCAGCAACTATGTAAATATCCGTTCCGAGGCGAATACCTCCAGCAGTATCGTCGGCAAGATCTACAACAACTGCGCAGCAACGATCTTAGCTACAGTGGACGGAGAAGGCGGAACCTGGTATCAGATCAAGTCCGGTAACGTGACCGGTTACATAAAATCCGAATACTTTATTACCGGCGCTGATGCGGAGAGGATCGCGAAAGATATAGGTACGGTTTATGTGACGGTAAGCGCTGACAGCTTAAGACTCCGCGAACAGCCGAGCACCGACAGTGCGGTACTCACCACACTTTCCAAGGACGCTGAGTACCTGGAAGTGAAGGAAGAGGGAGACTTCATCGAGATCCAGGTCGATGAATCCCTGAGCGGATATGTACATAAAGATTATGTCACCCAGCGCGTGGAGTTCAAGCAGGCCGTGAGCGTCGAGGAAGAGCGCCAGAAAGCGGAAGAGGACGCAAGGATCAGGAAAGAGGCGGAGGACGCTATCGCGAAGGTCGAAGCGTTAAAGAAAGAAGCAGGACAGGAGACTGCGTCCGCAAATAAGGACACCCCGTCCTCCACGATCGGAATGATTGCCCAGAATCCGAACGCGGATAACGGAACGACGAAAGAACAGAATAGTCAGGGCAGCCAGAGCCCCCAGACCGGCACAAGCCAGAATACCAGAAATCAGGATACCGGCAGTACCGCAGGCCCCGGCGGAAGCGGAACTTCCACCGGCAGCAGCACAGGAACCTCCGGCTCATATCAGAGTACCCAGAACGGTCCGGGAAGCGCAGTCTACAATTCCGCAGTCCGCACCGCGATCGTTGCATATGCGAAACAGTTCCTTGGCAATCCGTATGTATACGGTGGGACAAGCTTAACGAACGGAGCTGACTGCTCCGGATTTACGATGCGTATCTTTGAGCATTTCGGTGTGACGACCGGACGTACCTCAAGAGACCAGGCGGCAAACGGCAAGGAAATCTCCCTCGACCAGATCCAGCCGGGCGACCTGTTATTCTACGCAAGCGGAAAGACGATCAACCACGTTGCCCTCTACATCGGCGACGGAAAGATCATCCACGCCAGCACATCAAAGACCGGCATTATTATTTCTACGGCGTACTACCGTACTCCGGCGAAAGCGGTTACCTTCTTAGATTAAGAGCTGCAGGAATTTATTATGCAGCAATCTGTTCCAGCAGCAGATGTCCATTGATCTTCAGGATAACTGGGTAAAAGATAAAAGAAAAGATCATAAAGAAAAAATAAGGAGCTGTGGAAAAACAGCTCCTTATTGTGTATAATAAGAAATAGTGCAGTGTGTAAAAATCCCGACAATGAAGTCTGTTGATAAGTTAGAATAGCTTAAAATAAGACTTTGCAGGGTGTTTCGATGATGAAAAATTGGTCATTTACGACAGATTTACGACAAAAGTATAAAAAAGGATATTGAAAAACCTGGGAAGCGCTTGGCTAAGGTATGATTACCACCCCCTGTATATTATATATATTATTGTATTAGAAGAGAAGATGCAGAAAAGATGATAAAGAATAAATAAACTGATTAAGGATAGAATTGATGAGAAGCATTGTAAACATAGAACTCTAAGAGGTAATTGCTATGAAAGAAAACATGCTGTTTTCTGGCGAATCAAAGAATATCGAGTATAAGGTGACGGTACCTGATAAGAGCGAAAAATATATGAAAACAGTGGTGGCTTTTGCCAATGGTAAAGGTGGCAAGATTGTTTTCGGAGTAGACGATAAGACATTAGAAATTGTGGGAATGAATACGGAAAATATTTATAAAACCATGGATGCCATTACCAACGCAATTTCTGATGCGTGTGAACCAGCCATCAGACCGGATGTGGCTTTACAGACAGTTAAAGATAAAACGGTGATTGTTGTAGAAATTTTACCAGGTGCACAGCGTCCATATTATATAAAATCACAGGGGATGATTGATGGTACTTATGTAAGAGCATCTGGCACAACCAGACATGTGGAAGGGTATATGCTAAAGGAACTGATTTTAGAAGGGCAGAATCGCCACTTTGATAGTGAAATATGCCAGAACATGACGGTTTCAGATAGTGACATCAATGAACTTTGCAAAAGTATGAAAGAAACTGCTCTTGCCAACACATGGCAGGATAGTGAGAAGGCGAAGATAAAAGAGGTAACCAAGAACACATTGATTTCCTGGGGTGTACTGAAGGAGTCTGAAGGTGGTATATATCCCACAAATGCATATGCTCTTTTAACTGGAAGAATGCCACAGCAGCCTACTATCCAGTGTGGTGTGTTTAAAGGAACAAACCGTGCGTATTTTGTTGACAGGAGAGAATTTGAGGGTCCCATTCAGGAACAGATGGAAGCTGCATATCGGTATGTCCTTGAAAAAATCAATATGGGAATGACGATAAAGGGTATGTACAGACAGGATGTGTATGAATTGCCAACAGACAGTATTCGCGAGATTATTGCAAATGCTGTAGCACATCGTAGCTATCTCGAACAGGGGAGTATTCAGGTGGCATTGTTTGATGATAGACTGGAAGTAACTTCGCCTGGGATGCTCCTAAATAATGTCACCATTTCTAAAATGATGGTGGGGTATTCAAAACCGAGAAATCCTGCAATTGCAAGAGCCTTTGCCTATATGAAAATTATTGAGAAATGGGGAACCGGAATACCGAGATTGTTTGAGGCCTGTGCGGAATATGGTTTGCCTGAACCAGAACTGATTGATTTTGATGGGGATTTTAGGGTAAACATGTATCGGAAAAGAGATACGGACATAAAGACTAACACAAAAAAAGTCACTAACACTAACATAAAAACTAACACAGAAAAAGTCACTAACACTAACACAAAAACCAATACTAACATTAAAAAACAAAAAGCTAATGCGGAAACCGCAACCAGGATTCTGGAAATCATGCGAGAACAGCCAACGATTACTGTGAAGAAAATCGCAGATCAGATGCGATTATCAGTGGCCGGAGTCAGGTATCATATCAATAAAATGAAGAAAGATGGTTTGGTGGAACATGTAGGTCCTTCCAAAAAGGGTACATGGTTGCTACACGATGAATCATAGTATGTTTATTGTTGTAACGAAAAATTCAAAATTCACAGGATCAATCGAACTTGTTTACGATCATACCGCCTTAGTGTAAAATATTGTTTGAGAAGACGAGAAAAGGAGACAAAGCCAACGGAAATGGATAAAATGGCAGAGAAAGAGGAAGTAACCGCTGAGACTTCCACAGAAGATGCAGAAAAGGTTGTAGTAGAGCCTTATGATGCAGCAGATATCGATTTTGATACATTCTGCAAATCAGATATGAGAGTGGTAAAAGTAAAAGACTGTGTTGCAGTGAAAAAATCCAAAAAGCTGCTGCAGTTTACATTAGATGATGGTAGCGGAACAGATCGTACCATTCTTTCCGGAATGCATTCATATTACGAACCGGAGGAACTGGTTGGCAAGACCTTAGTTGCGATTGTCAACATCCCGCCGAGAGCTATGATGGGAATTGTATCCCATGGCATGTTTCTTTCTGCTGAATGCAAGAAGGGGAAGATGAGATTGTGAACCTGTTAATGCTGGATGATAAGATTCCGGTTGGATCCAAACTCTGCTAAACAAAAATATATCTTAAGCAAAGCTCTTTCCATGGAAATGGAAGGAGAACTTATGAAAGATTCAAGAAAAGATTCAAAGGGACGCGTTTTAAAAGACGGTGAGAGCCAGAGAAAAGATGGCAGCTACGAATATAAAGGTGCAGATGGCCGCAGGCATAGTGTGTATGCTGGAACGTTAAAGGAACTTCGGGAGAAGCGGAAACAGGCCGAGAAAAACGTGGAGGATGGAATCCTTTTTGTAAATCAGAACATCCTTTTAAATGATGTTTTTGATATCTATTTCAGTGGCAAGACGGAACTGAAAGAATCCACCAGATCGAATTATAAGTATATGTACGATAAGTTCGTACGTATGAAATTTGGAATGCGGAAAATCAGCTTGATTAAGTATTCTGATATTCGGGAATTTTATAATTACTTGATCAATGACCTGAGTTTTAAACCGAACAGCCTGGAGATTATCCATTCATTGCTGCATCCGACATTTACACTGGCGGTGAGAGATGGTTATATTCGCTGTAATCCATCAGACGGGCTTAAGGGTGATATCAAGAAAAGCCATTGTTGGGAGAAGCCACAAAGGCATGCACTGACAGAGGCAGAACAGGCAGCATTTGTTCAGTTTGTTTCAACCTCGCCGATTTATAGCCACTGGATGCCACTGTTTACATTTCTGCTTGGAACGGGATGTAGGATTGGTGAAACGATTGGTCTTCGATGGAATGATTGTGATTTTGAGAATAATGAGATTTTCATCAACCATAATGTTATTTACCGTTTCCGTGACTACGATGGTTGGCGGTTCCGTCTTACAACGCCCAAAACGAACGCTGGCAATCGTGTAGTTCCGATGCTGTCAGAGGTGAGGGAAGCGTTGCTTCAGGAACGTGAGAATCAGAAACGGTTCAAGCTGAAATCTCCGACGATAGATGGATATTCCAATTTTGTTTTTCTGAACAGGGAGCAGAATCTTCATAACCCGATGACTATAAATCGTGCAATTAAACGGATTATAAGAGATCACAATCGGGATGAAGTGAAACTGGCTGAAAAGGAAAAACGGGAGCCACTGCTGATTCGGGATTTTTCAGTTCACAATCTGAGGCACACGTTCTGTACCCGCTTCTGCGAAAATGAAACCAATCTGAAAGTCATTCAGGAAATCATGGGGCATTCGGATATCTCGACCACGATGAATATCTATGCGGAAGCAACGGCATAGAAAAATTCTTTTGCAAATCTGGAAGGAAAACTGAGACTTTCATAGTCAGAAATGATGGATTTTTTACGACAGATTTACGACAAAATTTTTCAAAATATGCCACTTTATGCCACGATATGAGAAGTTACTGCATATGCGAAAAATGGCTTAAATACGCGCTTCGCAAGCATTTATGCGGGTTCCGGGAAAATGCCGGATACAAATCCAAAATATGAAGGCAGAAGATATAACTTCTCAGAGCCTTTAAAGAGGTATGTAAAAATTCATTTTAGATAGGAATTTTTGCCATTCAGCTTATGTTTTTATGGTCAGCGCGGCAGGTGCGCAGACCTGCGGAACAACAAAATACAATATGTAAAAGTGAGGAAACACGTATGAATGAGATCGGAACGTTCGACATTCTGGGGCCGAACATGATCGGACCATCAAGCTCCCACACGGCTGGGGCACTGAGGATCGCTTTTATTGCCGGAAAAATGGTGGAGAAGCCGGCGGCGGTGCGCTTTGTGCTCTACGGATCCTTCGCCCGTACCTACCATGGACACGGAACAGACCGTGCATTAGTCGGCGGAATCCTTGGATATCACCCGGATGATGAAAGGATCCGCGATTCCTTTGAGCACGCGAAAGAGGCAGGACTTGACTTTACCTTCGAGGAAAACTTCACAGATAAGGAGATCTATCCGAATACGGTGGACATTTATGTAAAGGACGAAAATGGAAATGAGATGTCCCTGCGCGGAAAGTCCATTGGCGGCGGAAATGCGGTCATCACGCGGTTAAACGGCGTCGATGTTGATCTTACCGGAAATTACAGCACCATTGTTGTCCAGCACATCGACAAAAAGGGTACGCTGGCGTTCGTGACGGCCGTTTTGAGCGCTTACGACTTAAATATCGGTTCCCTGCGCCTTTACCGCGAGAGCAAGGGCAAGATGGCCTACGCGATCATCGAGGTGGATACTATGGTCTCCAGCCAGGTGATTAACGCGCTGCGGGGGTTTGAGGCTGTGAAAAACGTTCTTTTGGTTCCGGCGATCAATCTGGACTGATGGGGGGAGAAACGATGAATTTTATAAATGGTGCAGAACTTTTAGAGTACTGCGAAAAGGAAAATAAAAAGATCTCTGAGGCCATGTTCGAGCGGGAAACCACGTTTCTGGAGCAGGATCCGGAGAAGACAAGGGCGAAAATGAAGAAAGCATGGTCCATCATGCAGGCGTCGGCGAAGAAGCCGTTAAAGGAAAATATCGTCAGCATGGGCGGCATGATCGGCGGGGAGAGCAGAAAGCTCCACACGCTGAGGGAAAATAAGAAGAATCTCTGTGGGGATGTGGTTTCAAAGGCGATCGCCTATGCGGTGGGCGTTCTCGAGGTCAACGCGTCCATGGGACTCATCGTTGCGGCACCGACGGCTGGCTCTTCTGGTGTAATTCCGGGAGTCTGCTGTTCCCTGCAGGAAAACTACGGATTTACGGATGAGGAGATCTGCCAGGCGTTATTTAACGCGGCGGCAGTGGGATACCTCATTACGAGAAATGCCACGACAGCCGGAGCAGAGGGCGGATGTCAGGCGGAGGTGGGAGCGGCCAGTGCCATGGCAGCGTCAGCGGCTGTGGAGCTTTTCGGCGGAACACCGGCGCAGTGTCTCGACGCGGCATCCTTCGCGATCGTGAATATTCTGGGACTTGTTTGTGATCCCGTCGGCGGACTTGTGGAAAATCCATGTCAGAACCGGAATGCCATGGGGGCGTCAAATGCTCTGATCTCCGCGGAACTTTCTATGGCGGGAATCAAGAGCATCACCCCGATTGACGAGACCATCGGTGTCATGTATGCGGTGGGACGGTCGATTCCGTCAGAACTCAGGGAGACTTCCATGGGCGGTATGGCGGTCGCAAAGAGCGCATGTGAGGCTTGCGCGGCATGTGCAAAGGAAACTCAAAAATGAAGAAAAGAATAGTTGGCAACTGATAAAGGGCATCTAAACATAATAAACAGGCGGTACTTAATCTAAAATCAAGTACCGCCTGTATTTTTGCTGCCTGGCATTTCAGTCACTGTGCGGTTTCCCACATCAACGCTGCCGCCCGGCTATTCATTCTTATTAAGTTTCAGGATTCTTTAGAACTCCGGTTCAATGAGTCCGTAAGAGTTTCCTTTTCTCTTATAAACTACATTGACTTCGTTTGTATCAGCGTTGAGGAACATAAAGAAGTTGTGTCCTAAGAGTTCCATCTGTACGCAAGCCTCCTCGGCATCCATCGGTTTCATTGCGAAACGTTTTGTCTTTACGATATTAACGGTCTCCTCCGGCTCGGATTCTTCCTGAAGGAAGGCTTCGTTAAATGCTAAGGCGTTCTGCTTTTTGTCAACGATCTTTGTCTTATATTTCTTGATCTGACGCTCGATAATTTCTTCAACGAGATCAACAGATACATACATATCGCTGGAATCCTGCTCAGCTCGGATAATGCTGCCTTTAACAGGAATCGTAACCTCTATTTTCTGACGTCCTTTCTCTACGCTCAATGTTACCTGTACTTCAGTATCAGGAGAAAAATAGCGCTCCAGTTTTCCTAATTTACTTTCCACGGCATCTTTTAAGCCTGGTGTAATGTTGATATTTTTTCCGCTGATCGTGTAACGCATAAAATCAACTCCTTTGTTTGGGATGACTTAAGTATAACACAAAATTCTGTAAAAGACAACCAAAATACATAAAAAATGAGAAAATTTAAAAAGGTAAAAAAAGGTGTATAAAAGCTCAAAAACTATATGAAGCCTTCCCGGTTTGTCAATGGGATTGGGCAAAAAAGTTGTCGGAAATGTAAATTTTATAAGATGTTCACAAAAATAAAACAAATATTAAGGAACCGTAAAATCCACCGATGGGGAGGAAAAAACTTGTGGATAATGTGGATAACTTGGTGTATAACTGCGAAATGGCGTGAAATCGGCATTTCTCGAGGTGGACAACTTTCCACATAATTTCGGTGGATGAGTGTGGATAAAGTGGATAACCAGACAATCGAATGTATGGTTTGTGCAAGTTGTACATTTAAAGGGGAAAAGCGGCAGGAAGAGAGAAAAATAGACAGAAGTGAGGGAGAAGCCGGGGGAAGGAGTCAGGGAGATGTCGAAGAGGAAAAAATTGAATTGTCGAAAAATTGTCAAAACGGTTTTAGAAAAAACAGCAGGGATGCGGCGCAGATGGACGATGCGGCTGCGAGAAGATGTAGCAGGGAGTTTTATCGGGAATTGCGCAGGCAGAGATAAGGATTTATGTACGAAATGTTAAAATTACATGAAGTCATTGAATAAAAACCCGGAAGGTGTTAAAATATTAAGGATTGTACGATGCAGACGTATGCGGTTATGCGGTAAAATCCCGCAGGACGGAGCAGCGGACATCAAAAACGATTCAGATATAGAAACTTGTATGCAGTGGCCTGATGTGAGATGAACCATGCGTCATGTGGATAAAATCCGGCTCCGGCGTTTGAAAGACCGTGTATCCGTGGATAACTCCCGCGAGATGGATAAAAGGGTATCGCTGCATGTGTATATTTATTTATGTAGGAGAACAAGCAGAATGAATTTTGTTGAAAAAGTATTTGGTACGCACAGTGACCGGGAATTAAAGTATATTTACCCGATCATCGATAAGATCGAAAAAATGCGTCCGACGATGCAGGCGATGTCTGATGAAGAATTAAAGGATCAGACAAGAAAATTCAAAGAGCGCCTCGCACAGGGGGAGACCCTGGACGATCTTCTGCCGGAGGCATTCGCAACCGTCAGAGAGGCGGCCAAGAGAGTTTTAAAGATGGAGCACTACCCGGTACAGCTCATCGGTGGTATCGTCCTTCACCAGGGACGTATCGCTGAGATGAAGACAGGTGAAGGTAAAACTCTTGTTTCCACCTGTCCGGCATACTTAAATGCCCTGGCTGGAAAAGGTGTTCAGATCGTAACCGTCAACGACTATCTGGCAAAACGTGATGCTGAGTGGATGGGACAGGTTCATGAGTTCCTCGGCTTAAAGGTCGGCGTGGTATTAAACTCCATGACCTCCGAGGAGAGAAAAGCCGCTTACCAGTGTGACATCACTTATGTTACAAACAACGAGCTCGGTTTCGATTACCTTCGTGACAATATGGCGATCTACAAAGAGCAGATGGTACTCCGTGATCTCGACTACTGTATCATCGATGAGGTGGACTCCGTATTGATCGATGAGGCGAGAACCCCGCTTATCATTTCCGGACAGAGTGGAAAATCCACAAAGCTCTATGAGGTTTGTGATGTTCTCGCAAAGCAGTTAGTCCGCGGTGAGGAATCCGGCGAGTTTAACAAGCTCAACGCCATCATGGGCGAGGAGATCACCGAGACCGGCGATTTCATCGTAAATGAGAAAGAGAAAGTCGTAAACCTGACAGAACAGGGTGTTAAGAAGGTCGAGGCATTCTTCCATATCGACAACCTTGCGGATGCGGAAAATCTGGAGATCCAGCACAATATCATCCTTGCCCTCCGCGCCCATAACCTCATGTTCCGCGATAAGGACTATGTGGTCAAGGACGACGAGGTCCTGATCGTTGATGAGTTCACAGGACGTATCATGCCGGGCCGCCGTTACTCCGATGGTCTCCATCAGGCCATTGAGGCGAAGGAGCATGTAAACGTTAAGAGAGAGTCCAGAACCCTCGCAACGATCACATTCCAGAACTTCTTTAATAAGTATGCGAAAAAAGGCGGTATGACCGGTACAGCCCAGACGGAGGAGAAAGAGTTCCGCAATATCTACGGTATGGACGTTATCGTGATCCCGACAAACCGTCCGGTTATCCGTAAAGACTTAAATGACGCGGTATATAAGACAAAGAAAGAGAAATTCCATGCAGTTGTTGAGGAGATCGTAAAGGCCCACGAGAAAGGACAGCCGGTCCTCGTCGGTACGATCACCATCGAGACATCTGAGATGTTAAGCCAGATGTTAAAGAAGCGCGGGGTTCCGCATAAAGTCTTAAACGCAAAGTACCATGAGCTGGAGGCTGAGATCGTAGCTCAGGCCGGTATTCACGGCGCGGTGACTATCGCGACGAACATGGCAGGCCGTGGTACCGATATCAAGCTTGACGACGAGTCAAAGGCTCTCGGCGGCTTAAAGATCATTGGTACAGAGCGTCATGAGTCCAGACGTATCGATAATCAGCTCCGCGGACGTGCAGGACGTCAGGGCGATCCGGGTGAGTCCCGCTTCTATATCTCCCTTGAGGACGATCTGATGCGCCTCTTCGGTTCCGACAAGTTAATGAGCATGTTCAATGCCCTCGGCGTTCCGGAGAACGAGCAGATCGAGCACAAGATGTTATCTTCCGCGATCGAAAAAGCACAGCAGAAGATCGAGACGAACAACTATGGTATCCGTGAGAACCTCTTAAAGTACGATGAGGTCAACAACGAGCAGCGTGAGGTCGTATATGCTGAGCGCCGTCAGGTACTCGACGGTGAGAACATGCGTGAGCTGATCATGAAGATGCTCAACGATATCGTTGAGGGCGCTGTGGATATGTCCGTCAGTGACGAGCAGACTCCGGAGAACTGGGGCTTCAAGGAATTAAATGATCTTCTTCTTCCGATCATCCCGTTAAAGCCGATCGAGCTGACTGACGAGATCAGCAAGATGAGCAAGGACGAATTCAAGCACATGTTAAAAGAACTGGCAACGAAGTTCTACGAATCCAAGGAGGCAGAATTCCCGGATGCAGAGCAGGTGCGTGAGATCGAGCGTGTCGTTCTCCTGAAGGTGATCGACAACAAGTGGATGTCCCATATCGACGATATGGATCAGCTCCGTGAAGGTATCGGTTTACAGGCTTACGGCAACCGTGATCCGCTCGTAGAGTACAAGATGAACGCTTACGAGATGTTCGATGATATGACTGCGGCGATCCGTGAAGATACGATCCGTATTCTCTGCCATATCCGTGTAGAGGAGAAGGTGGAGAGAGAGCCGGCTGCCAAGGTTACAGGTACAAACCGTGACGATTCCGCGGCGAGAGCTCCGCAGAGACGTCAGACACAGAAAATCTACCCGAATGATCCGTGTCCGTGCGGATCCGGCAAGAAATATAAACAGTGCTGCGGAAGAAAACCGTTAGCATAGGATCAATACCAATTGTTTTATGAAATGATGGTCAGCGCGGAACCTCTGCGCTGACCTTGTTAAATCATTATAAGAAAGGTAACATTCCGTATGGTCCGCACAGGGAACAGGCGGCCTTGGTGAAATGTTATTAGAAAGGACAGATTCTATGGTTGAGTTAGACCAGTTTAAATATACATTATCCACATATGAAACTCCACTGAAGGAGGTCAGGGACTCCCTGAATCTGGAAGCGAAGATCAGAAGGATCGACGAGTTGGACAAGACCATGGAGGAGCCGAGCTTCTGGGAGGATGCGGAGAAATCCACGAGACTCGTGAAGGAAGCGAAAAACCTGAAAGATACGGTCGCAGAGTACAACAAGCTCCAGAATCAGTACGAAGAGATCGGTCTGATGATCGAGATGGGGTATGAGGAAAATGATCCGGAGATCGTTCCGGAGATCCAGGAGATGCTCGACGAGTTCACATCTGAGCTCGACGCACTCCGTCTCCGCACACTTCTCACAGGGGAGTACGATAACAACAACGCGATCTTAAGACTGAATGCCGGAGCGGGCGGAACAGAGTCCTGTGACTGGTGCAGCATGTTATACCGTATGTACTGCCGCTGGGCAGAGAGAAAAGGGTACCAGGTGGAGGTACTCGACTTCCTGGACGGCGAGGAAGCCGGAATCAAGTCGGTTACGATCCAGATCAACGGAGAGAATGCGTTCGGTTACTTAAAGTCCGAGAGAGGTGTACACCGCCTTGTAAGGATCTCTCCGTTCAACGCCAACGGAAAGAGACAGACATCCTTCGTATCCTGCGATGTAATGCCGGATATCGAGGAAGACCTTGATATCGAGATCAATCCGGATGATTTAAGGATTGATACCTACCGTTCCAGCGGTGCCGGTGGACAGCACATCAACAAGACATCCTCCGCGGTCCGTATCACCCATATCCCGACTGGCGTTGTTGTACAGTGCCAGAATGAGCGTTCCCAGTTCCAGAACAAGGACAAGGCGATGCAGATGTTAAAGGCAAAGCTGTATATGTTAAAGCAGCAGGCAAACGCGGAGAAGCTCTCCGATATCCGCGGCGATGTGAAAGATATCGGATGGGGAAGCCAGATCCGTTCCTATGTACTCCAGCCGTACACGATGGTAAAAGACCACCGGACCGGCTTCGAGAGCGGAAACGTAAATGCGGTGCTCGACGGCGGACTCGACGGCTTTATCAGTGCCTACCTGAAGTGGGAGAGCCTTGGACGGCCGCAGGTGAAGGGCGGACAGGACGTAGAATAGAAAGAGACGGGAATGCCGTGAGGCGGAACTGTTATCATGAAAAAAGCGTATCAAAAGATGTGATAATACATCGGTTGATACGCTTTTTCTATATGCTTCTGTATCATAGATGCCCCCGGCAGGAATATTTCATGCCGAGGGCTGGGAACGGGTATAGAAATTATAGTCGACAGGAAGAAAGCTTCATGTCTTCAAGGAATGGAGTGGTCAGCTCGCTATTAGCGATTAGTCCCTGATATAGGTTCTGTCGTTTACAATAATCGTATCATAATCTACGATCGTCAGATTACGTGAATTGGAGGAATCGCGGTATTTTGTATTGCTGACTTTAGAGAAGTTGTATATATGGGTATCTCCGTCGGTATCATAGTAGAATGCCGCAATAGAATCGCCGGCACCGAGCATAAACTCAAAGTAATCTTCTCTGTTCTCGTCGTTGATCCGGAAGGTTCCGACCATATCCTCGTTTGTGTAAACAGTATTGTCAGATGTGCTGTTATCAGCAGCGGTATTGTCGTTGGAACCGGATTCATTCTGCATATCTTTCGCAAATTTTAACTGTACGGAATTGCCGATGGTCCAGGCGCCTTCTTTGTTTACTGTATAGCCGTCCGGGGTTGTTGTATCCGCGTACATATATCCGTTTGAATCAAATGCGTAGCATTCGTAGATGCCATCTTTATTTCCATCCAGCCATTTCCACTGGGATACCGGGTAGGAGCCGTTGTCTTCCTGCCACCACCAGCCTGTGGTGTTCTGTACCCATTGTCCTGCGAAAGCAGTCATTCCCATAGAAGCAGCCATTGCTGCGGTAAGCGCGAGAGTCATAAATTTCTTTTTCATAGTGAAACCTCCTGAATTTTTTGGTTGGTTATGTTTTCCTTTTGATAAAATAAGTATATCAGTGAAATGTGATTAAGCTGTGAATACTTTGTGGTGAAACATTGAGGAATCTGTGGCGGAGGTGTGTCAGGAAGAAGAGGAAAATCAGGCAGGGAGAGGTGAAATGGTAAAGGTGCAGGAAGAGAAAATTTTGTTGACAGGAAATTGCAATATGTAGAAAAAGAAAAGGCACCTTCGCCAAGTCAGTGAAGATGCCCTCAATTGCAGATTGTAGAAGCTTATAGTAAATACTAAAAACATATTGTCAACATCTGCGGTGTATTTAGGTGGAAGGTTAATGCTTAATCGTACACTTCTCAGTGCTCCGCTCATGGCGTAAAACACCCTTACTATCTGTGCAATAATAGTAATCGTCAGCGTCTTTTATGTTCTTTTTATTTTTCTGGATCGTACCGTTTTCGTTGATAAGGTATTCCTGATCCTTGTATGTAACGGCTTGGTACTTTGTATCCTCATCAGCTGTCAGACGTAAACCGTTCATATAGATATATCCGTCTGAGATACCGGTTTCGCCGACACCTCTTGGAGAACCATTAGACTTAAAGCTGAAGGTATATGTGGAACCATCAAGGCTGATGGTAGTTGTACCTGTTTTTGCAGCGCCACTGTCGGAAAGGTATAATAATTTTTTGGTGTCGGAATCCATATTTTTGATGGTATCGATGGAATCAACTTCAGAAGAAATCTTGGTGATTTTAGAACCATCGTATGTAAGAATTCTTAATCCCGTGAGCATCTCTCCGTCCTCGTTGAATAAGTAGGATTTTCCATCGATTGTTTTAGCAACTCCAACTTCGCCGTCGGCAGTAGGAATAGTGATCTCGCCCTTGGAGTTTGCATAATACCAATGAGTCGTACCATTTTCATGGTCATTGCTGTTTAACTCTTTAGACGGAACAGCCTGGAACCAACCGGTATGAAGCTTCGGTTCCTCTTCATCACCGTAATATTTCCAAGTACCCTTGTCGCTGTTGTGTACCCAGGAATCCTGAGCAACACCTCTGTCATCGAAGGTGTATTTTACATTGCCGATGGTCTTCTCTGTGCTGACGGTCTTCTTACCGTTGGAAGCGAAGTAGAAGTGGTAAGTCGGCTCGTTATCGTCCTCGTTGTCATCGTCCTTAACGCTGATGTATACCCAGGCGTTTGTAACGAGACTTCCGTCGCCTTCCGAGTCACCGTAGTATGTAGCTGTTGCCCAGTCGGAATCATCGGAGATATTCTCACCGGCAGCTGTGATCCAGCCTGTGAGCATTCTTCCATACATATCAAACGCGAACTTCTTTCCGCCGATATCAGCGATCTTTACAGTATCGCCTGTTGTGCGGAGCGCACGTCCATTATTGTCGAAGTAGTACCAGCTTGCGTCGCCGACTTTATCGTCACCCTGCCAACTCGGGTTTTCAAGGAAACGCCAGCCGTTCTTTAACATCTGGCCGCCGTTTCTTAAGTAGTAGTAGTTTCCGTTGTCCTCAAGAAGTGTGTTGCGGACCATATATCCGTCAGAGCCGAGATAGTAAGACTCGCCGTTGTCAGATCTCCACGCGCTTGTCACGTTGTTGCCATTATTGTCAGTGTAGACCCATTCGCTGTTTACGGACTTCCAAGCAGCAAAAGAACTGAATGAAGCACCCAGAGCGAGAACTGCGGATGCGGAAAGTACTGCCAGGCAGAAATTTTTCTTTCTCATTTAATTTTCCTCCTCATAGAAATTGTAACAGCAGCCAGATCGTTGTTTTCACGGCTGCTGAAAATTCTCAAATTGTTTACATATTCTATTATACCAGAATTCCGATTTATGACAATGGTATTTTCCCTTCAACTTGTGGTAAATGTGTGGCAGGGGAATTACAAATTGTTTAAGAAAAACGTACGGATCAAACTTTATGATGAAAGTGATCGATCCGTACGTTTCGTAGCTCCTATTTTATGATTTCAGGTAATCCGACGCGTCCTTTAAGAAGCTGGCGATGATCAGCAGGATCACGAACGCTACCGGGAACGCCGCGATGATGGACACGCTCTGCAGGTTCGCCATGGAGCTGTCGGAAAATACAAGCGCCATTGGCAGCAGGATCAGCATGATCGCCCAGAAGGCCTTTACGGCGTTGTGGGGCTCCTCATCGCCTGTGATCTGGCGGTAGGTGTAGGAGGAAGCCACAAGGGCGATGGAGTCGAAGCTGGTGGCGTAGAAGGCTACCATGGCAACGATCAGAAGCACAAGGACAAGTGGCGCAAGCGGCAGTGTCTGGATGATGGAGATGATCGTTGTGTAGAGATCATTTCCGGCGGCGTAGATCGCCATCACGTCAAGTTTTCCGCTCACCTGGAGTCCGAGGCTGTAGTTTCCTAAAATAATGAAGCTCAGGCAGGTGGCGCTGACGCAGCAGGCATATCCGCCGAGGATCGTCTGCCGCACCGTTCTTCCGCGGGAGATGGATCCGATAAAGAACGGAGATGCCACGCACCACACCATCCAGTAGGCCCAGTAGAAGATCGTCCATGTCTGCGGGAAGGAAGTGGTCCGCTGCGGGTCTGTGAAGGTTGCGAGGCCGAGGAAATTCTGAGCAAGATTTCCGACAGCCGCAAAGCCTGTCTCCAGAATATACCGTGTCTCACCGCCGAGGAACAGCACATATGCGAGCAGGGCAAAGAACAGATACATGCAGGACTTTGCAAGAAGGGAGATCCCCTTCATGCCGTGGAGCAGGGCATATGTGTAGAAGACGCAGGTGACGCCTAAGATCGCGATCGTTATCCATTTGGAGGATGGAAGGTGGAACAGGGTCGTCAGTACCTGGGACATCAACGGAGTCGCCAGTGCAAATGTCGTTGTGGTTCCTGCGAGGAGCGCAAAGAGCGCCAGAAGGTCGATGAGCTTTCCGGAAATCCCATCTACCTTGTTTCCGAGCAGCGCGCGGCAGGCTTCTGAATATTTCTGCTTATGACAGCCTCTCACATGAAGCATAAAGCCGAAGGAGACGGCGAGTACCAGATAGAATGCCCACGGGATCGGACCCCAGTGGAACAGCGGGTAGGTGCTGGACCAGGTCTGCATGGAACCGAGCTCTGCGATATGCGGATCGTTCGCGTAAAGGATCCATTCACAGAAGGAGTAAAACAGGATATCGGCTGCGAGTCCGGAGGTGAACATCATGCTCGCCCAGACGAAGAGGGGATATTTTGGCTTTTCATCCGGTTTCCCGAGGCGGATCGTACCGAATCTGGAAAATGCCAGATACAGGGATAGCAGGAAGACAAAGAGACCGACGGCAAGATAGAACAGGCCGAAGGTATCGCCAAGGATAAAACGGATCGTGTCGAGAACGCTCTTTGATGCATCCGGCATCAGGATGAAGCAGACACAGAGCGCCAGGATTGCAAGAAACGGTACGATCACAGTGACCCAGTCGATCCGGTCTTTTAAGGGTGTTTCGGAATTTTTGGAACTCATAATTTGAAACCTCCTACGATGTTCAAAAATTAAATATTTATCAAGATATTGAACATTATAGCACTGTAGGAGGGAGAATGCAAGGGGAAATGATACGATTCTGCCACGGCCACTGTATTATACAACCCTTTCAGTTCAGAATTTGCCCGCCTCCCTGCACGGGAACAAGGACCCGGCGTCAGTTCGGATCATGGGAGAATGGAATGTTTGCGTTTTTCCCTGCGATTCGGATAAAATTGATCGTCAGGAATGTCACACAGAGTATCCAGCCGAGACCGGAAAAGAGAGCAACCGCGGTGAGCCCCATCTTTCCGATCATGATGGCGGAACAGATCGCACGGAAAATAATGTGTAGGGTTGTTCCGCAGAAGGCGATGACCATGTAACCCTGTCCTTTAAAGTATCCCATGTAAGCACTTCCTGTAAAGCAGAATATATAGAAAACAGAGATCAGTCTTATATAACTGTTTCCGTAATAGAGAGCCAGCTCGTCTGAAGAACTCAAAAACAGCCGGAGTGCAGGATTGGAACCAAAGAACATGAAAAGGGAGATCACCACACAGACCGTCCAGTTTAACATCAGCCCCCCAAATAGACTTTTTTTCACCCGGTCATGATTTCCAGCCCCAAGATTCTGGGAGACCATGACGGAGACCGCATTTCCTCCGCTGTCACCGAAGGAATTCGCGAATCCCTCAATGCGGGTCGCTGCCGTATAGGCAGCGATTCCCGGTGTTCCGAGTGTATTGACACTGCCCTGAACAAGAATCTTTCCGATATACAGGCTGGAGGCCTGAAGCGCCGAGATGAGACCGTAGCGCAGAGTGTGGATCATAAGATCCTTATGAGCACCAATATCTTCTCTGCGGCAGAGCAGTCCCGGATAAGTATCCCGCAGATACAGAAAACAGCAGATTACGGAGAAAAACTGTGACAGGATCGTGGCCGCGGCAGCACCGCCGGTTCCAAGTCTCAGAATGCCGATAAAGAGAAAGTCCAGAGCGATGTTCACTGTGATGGCGGCGGCGAGAAAAGACAGGGCAACTCTGGTGTTGCCGATAGACCGCAGGATTCCGGATAAAAGGTTATAAAGACAGGTAAAAGGAAGCCCTGCGAGGATAATGAAAAGGTAGGATTCAGCGTAAGGAATGAGTTCGTCCGGGGTGTGGATCAGGTTTAAGATCGGATCCAGAAAGACGGTACACACACCGCTGATGATAAGGGCGATGATCATGCCGAGAAGAAGAGCGGTGAAGACTTCCTCGCGGTATTTTTTTCTGTCACCGCTTCCGTAGAACTGACCGAGGATTACCGTGATCCCGGCGCAGAAGCCGTCGAGGATGAAGATAAAAAGGTTCATAAGACTGCCGGAGATTCCCACAGAGGCAAAGGCGTTGGTGCCGAGAAATCTGCCCACGATCAGTGAGTCGGCAGTGTTGTAAAGCTGTTGTAAAATGTTTCCAAGCAGCAGTGGAACGGCGAGGGTTAAGATCTGCTGTCGGATATTGCCGGAAAGCAAAGAGGTCTGGTTCATGGTTATGTACTCCTGAAATATAATCTTCTGATACCGGATGTTCCGCACTGCGTACTCCAAATTCTATGCGCTGCTCCGGCTGGTGCGAAATCTGATGGTTCAGTACCTTCACAGAAATCAGTGTATCACAGAAAATATTAATTGAAAAATGAATAATTAAAAAGTAAAATATAATCAAAATGATATATTTTGAACAGGATAAAATATTTGCAGTAAAGAAAATCGGAGAAAACGGAGATCATTATGACAAAAACAGAGTTGGAGGCATTCCTGGCAGTTCTCCAGTATGGCAGTATCTCAGCAGCGGCAGAACGGCTTTTTATCACACAGCCGGCTATGAGCCGCAGAATGAAATCGATGGAAGAGGAACTGGGATACAGCCTTTTTGAGCGTGGACGCGGTCAGAGAAGTGTGGAACTTACAGAGAATGGAAAAGAATTCGTTCCGGTCGCGGAACGCCTGTTGACACTTTACAGGGAGGCGGAGGAGATACCGAGAAGAAAGAAAAGTCCGCTTCTGCGGGTCAGCACAGTGAACAGCATTGCTTTTTATCTGATGCCGGCTGTATTGAAAGAAATGATGTCCGCTCGGGACACCTGCAGCATTGAATTTAAGACGGGGCGTTCTTCTGATATTTATGGGTATGTGGAAAATGGAAGTGTTGATGTGGCTCTGGTCTCGGATCTTTTAAATTCCAGAAGAATAGTTCCGTTCCTGGTGTTCAGGGAGCCGTTCGTGTTTGCCGGTGGTGAGAGCTGGAGAGAAACGGGGCGAGTGACTCCGGATATGCTGGATCCGGAAGAACAGATCCGGCTGCCGTGGAATCCGGAATATGATATCTGGCACAGCCGATGGTTTCCGCCGGATGCAAATCCGAGTCTCACAGCGGATAAGATGGAATTTCTGGAATATTTTCTGAATGGAAAAAAATGGGCGGTGATCCCGCTTCTTGTTGCAAGGCGATTCAAGAGACAAGACGTGTGGATCTGTCCGATGGAAGGCGGACCGGAGGACATGACGATCTATGGATTCACAAAAGAGAACCGGATGGATGATCAGATCCGAAGATTTTTTCAGTGTGTGAGAGAAGAACTGCAGATGATCGATGGGATAGAACTGTTTTCAGGAAGATAAAGAGAGATTCTGGTCGTTCAGAAAAATTTACAATTAAATTTCAGACAGGAAAAAGAGCCCGGCCACCGGAACATACCCCAGGATTCCGGTGCGGGCCCTTTTTCAAGAGTTACAATCTATGATCCCAAATTGGATCTTACAGGAAGTTCATAAATGTCGTAATAATAAGTGCATTGAAGAAATCGATGAACAGACTTCCTACTAACGGCACTACGAAGTATGCGGTCGGAGCCGGACCATACTTTGCGGTGATCGCCTGCATGTTTGCCATAGCGTTCGGTGTAGCGCCCATACCAAATCCACAGAAGCCGGATGTCATAACGGCTGCGTCGTAGTTCTTTCCGAGAAGGTTGAATACTACGAAGTAAGCGAAGATTGCCATGAGAACTGTCTGTGCCGCAAGCATTACGATCATCGGAAGTGCAAGCTCTGCAAGCTGCCATAACTTTAATCCCATCATTGCGAGACCAAGGAATAAGGAAAGAGAGAAGCTTCCGATCGTGCTGATCTCTTCCATCGGCATATCTTTGTGGGTTGCGTCAACAATGTTACGGATGATAGCAGCAACAACCATTGCTCCGATGTAGCTCGGGAATGTCATTAACTTGTTAAGGAATAAAGAAACGATCGTGCCGGCACCGATTGCGATTGCAAGGTATAATGCGCTGTCCAGGAATCTTCTGGAATCGATCGCGCCGGTAACTTCGTTCTTATCAACTGTAACCTCATCACTGCCGGTAGCAGTCTCTGTGGACTTTAAGTTCAGGGAATGGATACGACGGTAAGCGAGCGGTCCGCCGATCATACAGCCGGCAACAAGACCGAAGGTTGCGGATGCGATCGCAACCGCGTTAGCGCCTGCAACACCAGCTTCCTCAAGAACCGGTCCGAATGCACCTGCGGTACCATGTCCGCCGACCATCGGGATGGAACCAACCGCAAGACCAAGTCTCGGGTCGAGATGGAAAGCACCGGCAAGTACAGCGCCAAGGCCATTCTGAAGAGCAACCATGATAATGGAAACTAACAGGAATAAGAGTACCTGAACGCCGCCCTTCTTTAAGAGACGGAAACATGCGGTGTAACCAACACTACAGAAGAATACAGTCATGAAGAAGGACTGTAAAGTGTTGTCGAAAGAGATTTCGAGGATTCCTGCGGATCTTAAAATCAGGTGAACAACTGCGTAAACAACGCCGCCGACAACCGGCTCAGGAATACAGTATTTTGTTAAGAATGGGATCTTGCTTACAAGGAAACGTCCAAGAAGCAGAACGAGAGCAGCAACTGCGACTGCCTGATACATGTTAAGTTCAATTTGTAACATAGTTTTTTATACCTCCATACCTTTTATGGTCAGAGTATAAGAATGTTCCTTCAAAAAAAATCATAAAGTTACAAAAAGTTACAAAAATTACTTAACAAAAAATTGTAAATTCTTAACAAGATTTCTACATGTAATAGTTGAAAACATGTGAAAAGTTCTGAACCCACAAAAAATACGCCGAAAAAAGATATTCCGGCGTATAGAAATTAATATGTTTTAGCGCTCTGCTTCCAGCATCAGTCCGTCAATAAACTTTTTGATGCTGACCTTCCCTCCTGAGGAGCGCTTTCCTCTGAGATAGTCCATCTCCGCCTTCACATCCTCAAAGGAGAACAGGGTTCCGGAGTACAGGGTGTAGGTCTCGTTCATGAAATCCTCGATTCCCATATGGGCGATATTGGACATTCCGGCTGCGATGGTACGGCGGATCCGCTGCTCCATATTTTTCGGGGAATCACTGACCGCCTCGCACATCTGCGACACACTTAAATTGGATACAGGAATATGATTCTCGTGAAGATATTCGCAGATCTTTATGATATCCGGACATCCTTTTTCTCCGGACATGCCGACGCGGTTTAAGATGTATTTTAATTTCCTGCCGTAGTCATCTGATTCCGGATTCGTTCCCTTTGGCATATGGTCGATCTCGTTCATGAACATCCGGCGGATATTCGCCAGAGTGTGTTCATTTGTGATCTGCTGTTCCACATTTTTTAATACGGAACGGACCTCGATCAGGTTGATCGGCTTGCTGATAAAGAAGTCGATCCCGGCGCTGTAGGCCTTGCTGATCAGCTCCTTGGCGGACACCTGGGAGATCATAATACATTTGACCGTGGTGTTCACAGCCCGCAGCTCCTTTACAAATTCAACGCCGTCCTTTACCGGCATGAAAAAGTCGACGAGGACAACATCAGGCTTTGCCCGCAGCACGTCGGACAGGTTTGCCGGCTCTCCGCCGCAATCGCCGCAGATTTCTCCGAGTCCCTGTGTCTCGATGATGTCTTCTAAAATGTTGATGACGGACAGGTCGTCTTCTACGATATAGATTCTCATAATTCTTCCTCCACAAGGGAAGCCGCCGGAATCACAACGGTAAAGGCAGTTCCGCTGCCCTGCTCCGATCTCACTTCGATGGTTCCCTTAAACTGTTCCTCCACGGTCATTTTTACCCCATAAAGGCCGACACCGCGGAAGATATTTCCGGTCTTATGGTCAAATTTCGTTGAATATCCCATTTTAAAAATGTTCGGCAGATGGCGCGGTGAGATTCCCGGTCCGTCATCTGTGACACAGAAGATGTAGTTCCCGTTACGAAGGTGCTCTTCGATGCAGATCGTGCCGATCTTCCGGTCGGATTCGATGGCCTCAATGGCATTGTTGACAAGATTTTTTAACACGGCCATGAGTTCGTAGTGCTCCTCGGTCATAAAGTTGTCCGAGCATCGGAACTCCAGCTGGATATGGACATTTTTCGCCTCCAGCATATGGTAGGTGGTGTCTTCAAGGATCTTTAAGATATCCTGAAAGCTCATCCGTTTCTCATCGTATTCCTCGGAGATCTCCTCCTCAATTCCCTGAATGATCCGGATATAGTCTTTCTTGATCTCGTGGACATCCCGCGCGATGGAGAGTGACATGTGCTTCATATCATCCGGCACGTCCATCTCGTTTAACTTCTCGTAGAGCTTATAGGCGTTCGCCATGACGGATTCGATCTCCTCGGAATTCTTCCGCATGAAGTAGATCTCATTCTTTAAGCCTGTAGTCATTAAGAACAGGCGGCGGTAACGGTTCTCGTGCTCTTCGTTTTTTAAAAGAGTCCGGTAGTGACTTTCCGCCATTAAGATCAGGCTTGTGAGGAAAGTCCGGAACAGGGCGATCAGGAGAAGGTATCCGGCCTTTTCCGGTGTCATAGTGTGGAGTGAGCTCTCTGAGATACAGAGTTCCACCAGATTCGATCCAAAATCTGCAAAAAAGACCGCCGGAAATAACCGGCTGAAGGACACGGTATGTTTTCCGGGGATCATGGCGTTAAAGATGATCCCGTAGCAGAAATAGAAGACCGCGTTTGGAAATAAATTTTCCGCGGATGTTATGAGATCAGCACCACCGTTTACCGCTGCAATCAGTCGGAACAGAAAAACGATCACTGCAGTTACCGAACAGGTCATCGTCGTGGAAAGATTTTTTCCCAGCGTCATTAAGAGGACCGGGAGCACGATAACGGAAGAAGAGATACGGAAATTATATACAAAAAGATTCCAGTAGAGCTGGGATACGAGGGCGACGATCGCTCCGATCAGAACCATGCGTTTCAGATCCCTGACGCTCTTATTTTCATTTATCATTCGGTATCCCCCTCTGTGGCTGTTCGATAAAAATCAATAATATAATGATACGTTATTGTTAAAAAAAAGTCAACGGAGCGAGGGTTAAGATATTTTTGTAAGAAGGCTCAAAATTGTGAGAAAAATAGGGCGAAACTTTATTTTTTGTGTTGTAAGATTTTCGGTCTTCGATTATAATATAGTCATAGGGGACAGACACCGTAAGGGGTTTTCGGTGCTGTAAAAAACGAAAAAATGAGGAGGATACTGACATGAAACCATACCGCGAAATGTCAAAGGAAGAACTTGCATCTTTAAAGGAGCAGCTTGAGGCTGTGTACAAAGAGTATCAGGGAAAAAATTTAAGCCTGAATATGGCACGTGGCAAGCCATGTAAGGAGCAGCTCGACCTTTCCCTTCCGATGATGGATGTCTTAAACAGCTCCAGCGACTATATCTCCGCTGACGGCGATGTAAGAAACTATGGAATCCTGACCGGTATTCAGGAAGCAAAAGAGCTGATGGGAGCTATGATGGATGCTCCGGCTGAAAATATCGTTATGTACGGAAATGCCAGCCTGACATTGATGTTTGATACGGTAAGCCGTGCCTGGACACATGGTGTTTGCGGAAGCACTCCGTGGTGCAAACTCGACAAAGTAAAATTCCTCTGCCCGGTTCCGGGATATGACAGACACTTTGCGATCACCCAGTACTTCGGTATCGAAATGATCAATATTCCGATGACAGCTGATGGTCCGGATATGGATCTTGTTGAAAAATATGTAAATAACGACGAGACCGTAAAAGGCATCTGGTGCGTTCCGCTTTATTCGAACCCGTCCGGACAGTCTTATTCCGACGAAACAGTAAAGAGATTCGCAAACTTAAAGCCGGCAGCAAAAGACTTCAGAATCATCTGGGATAACGCTTACTGCGTACATCATTTACACCCGGATCATCCGGATCATATCCTTGATATCCTCTCCGAGTGTGCAAAAGCCGGAAATCCGGATATGGTATATAAGATCGGTTCCACAGCGAAGATCACATTCCCGGGCTCCGCTATCTCCGCAATCGCTACATCCAAGGCGAATATCGAAGATATGAAGAAACAGATGAACGTACAGTTTATCAGCCATGATAAGATCAACCAGCTCCGTCATGTGCGCTTCTTCAAGAACCTTGATGGAATCAAGGCTCAGATGGCAAAACATGCCGCGATCCTCTGCCCGAAATTCGAGGCGGTTGACGAGATCTTAAATAAGGAGCTCGCCGGACTTGAGATCGGTAAGTGGACAAAACCGAACGGAGGATATTTCGTTTCTTTCGATTCTCTTGATGGATGCGCGAAGGCGATCGTTGCAAAGTGTAAGGATGCCGGTGTTGTTATGACAGGCGCAGGTGCAACCTATCCATACGGCAAGGATCCGCATGACTCCAATATCCGTATTGCTCCGTCCTTCCCGACACTGGAAGATCTGAAGCTTGCAGCTGAGATTTTCTGTGTATGCGTAAAACTTGTAAGTATCGACAAGCTTCTTGCTGAATAAAGTGGGAAAAACGGCAGACAGGCTGCCGGAGAAATAAAAACTGAAATGATCGTAAAAAAAGAGGGACTGACAGCCGAATTACCGGCTGTCAGTCCTTTACTTTTTTGCGTTGGTATACTAAAATGAAAAAGACTATCGAGAAAGATAGAGGGATGGAATTATTTATGGAAGAAAAAGATATAAATCAGAAAAAGAAACCGGATGATCCGGCGGAGCAGGAGACAGGAAAGAGAAAGTCCGGTCTGGCCCGCGAGGGGATCGCTTACCTGATCTTCGGTGTCCTGACAACAGTGATCGACTATGCGATCTCAAATCTTCTATATTATATATGGAAGATGGATCCGGTTCCTGCTCAGACCATTGCGTGGGTGGCTGCGGTGCTGTTCGCTTTTGTGACGAATAAGTGGTGGGTGTTTGAGAGCCATACGCTGAATCCGGGGAAGGTATGGAGAGAATTTGTTTCATTTGTTCTCTGCCGGGTAGCGACCTTCCTGTTTAATCTCGCGGCACTGTTTGTTATGGTGGATCTCATGAAGATGGAGTTCTTTCTCTGCAAGCTTCTGATCTCAGTCGTGGTCGTGATACTGAATTATGTGTTTAGCAAGATCCTGATTTTTACGAATGACAAAAAGAAATGACCGGATCAGATCTTGGAGTGCGAAATACCTTTTGCGTAGACGGAGGAGTTTTACGGTATGACAGAAATAAAAGAAATTGATGATGCAGTCCGGGAAGAAATACCAGAAAGAATCCCGGAAGCGCGTAAGAAGAAACGACGAACGGTGCCGGTGTTAAAGTCGAGAGACGGTCTTATGATCGCGTTTTTTGTCCCGGTACTCGTTATGATCTGCATATTTGCCCAGAGAGGGATCTTCCCGTTCGGCGAGAGGTGCTTTCTGAGGACGGACATGTATCATCAGTACGCCCCGTTCTTCTCAGAGTTCCAGCATAAGCTGCGGACCGGCGGAAGTCTTCTGTACAGCTGGGATGTGGGAATGGGGGTTAATTTTGCGGCGCTTTACGCATATTATCTCGCAAGCCCTTTAAACTGGCTGATCCTGCTCTGCCCGAAAAAATTGATCATCGAATTCATGACGATCATGATCGTCATAAAGATCGGACTTTCGGGACTCAGCTTTGCCTGGTATTTAAAGCAGCACAGTAAAAACTGTATTCTGGGTGTCGGATTTTTCGGGATTTTTTATGCGTTGTCCGGATATATGGCGGCGTACAGCTGGAACATCATGTGGCTGGACTGCATTCTCCTCTTCCCGCTGATCGTTTACGGACTGGAGCGTCTTGTGAGGGAACAGAAGGGAATGCTCTACTGCGTGACCCTTGGGCTTTCCATTTTGTCCAACTACTATATATCCATCATGACCTGCCTGTTTCTGGTGCTTTATTTCATCGCACTTCTTATTTTGGAAGAACCGGGACCGGTAAGGAAATACGCGGAGAGCTGCGTGAGATTTGGAATCTACTCCCTGCTTTCCGGCGGACTCGCGGCAGGAGTTCTGCTGCCGGAGATCTGTGCGCTCCAGAGCACGGCATCCGGCAACTTTGATTTCCCAAAGGCGTGGACTTCCTATTTCCCGATCTTCGACATGATCGCCCGCCATATCGGAAATGTGGAGACGGAGATCGGTCTGGACCACTGGCCAAATATTTACTGCGGCGTCGCGGTATTTCTCTTCTTTTTGCTATATCTGGCATGTAAGAAGATCTCTGTGAAAGAAAAGGCTGTGTACTGCGGACTGCTGCTGCTCTTTTTTGCAAGCTTTTCCATGAATGTGCTGAATTTTATCTGGCATGGATTCCACTATCCGAACAGCCTTCCGTGCCGACAGTCCTTCATCTATATCTTCCTGATGCTGTTTATCTGCTTCCGGGCTTATGCGCATCTGGATGAGACACCGAAAAAGTATGTTGCTGTCGCGTTCTGGGGAAGCATCTGCTTTGTACTTCTGGCAGAAAAGCTGGTGACACAGGAACATTTCCACTTTATTGTCTACTATGTGGCGATCATCTTCCTTGCGGCTTACGCGGGACTGATCTACATTTATAAAGGAGGAAGGCGGGCCTTAGCCGGATTTCTGGCGCTGGCGCTGGTCTCCATGGAGGCAGCCATCAATACAACCGTGACGAGTGTCACGACCACGAGCCGTGAATCCTACACTGCGGATAACGAAGAGGCCCGGATCTTGAAGGATTCTCTGGAACCGGCATCGGATTTCTACCGGGTGGAGAAAAAGACGAGGAAGACGAAAAACGACGGCGCATGGATGAATTTCCCGTCGGTATCCCTGTTCTCCTCAACGGCAAACGCGGATCTTTCGAAGATCTTTAAGAAGCTTGGATGCGAGTCCTCCACGAACGCCTACAGCATCACGGGCAGCACACCGCTTGTGGACAGCATCTTTTCCGTAAAATATGCGCTCTATTCCGATGCAGTGTCCAACACGGAGCTTATGATGTATTTGAGGGAGAGCGGCGGGACATATCTCTATGAGAACCTGTATACACTGCCGCTAGGCTTTGTTCTTCCTTCGGATATTGAGGAGAACTGGCAGTATGAGATGGATAATCCCGCGGAAGTACAGAATGATCTGTGTCTGGTCACAGGGGCAGACGAAGTTCTTGTAGATACAGGCGGAACAGTGAATAAAAATACGTTCACCTTCACACCGGATATGACCGGGGAATACTATGTGTTCGTTCTGAATAAGAAGGTGAAGAACGTGAAAGCGGATCTGCCGTCGGGTTCAAAGTCATTTGGCAATGTAGACCGCGGATATCTTCTGGAACTCGGAACCCTGTCTCCGGGATATGAAGTGAAGCTCACGGCAGATGAGGCGGGGGAGCAGTTGAATGCCATTGCCTATCGGTTCTCCGAGGATGCCATGATTCAGGTCTATGACCGTCTGAACCGGATGCCGATGCATCTGACGAGCTGGAAGGATACGAAGCTTTCCGGAACTGTAACTGCTGACCGGGCTGGAATGCTCTTCACATCGATCCCCTTCGATAAGGGCTGGACTGTGAAGGTAGACGGGCAGAAGGTGGAGACGAGGAAAGCGTTCGGCGCATTCCTCGCCATCGATGTGGGCGCAGGGGACCATGTGATCGATTTTTCTTATTTCCCGGAGGGATTAAAGCCCGGCGTCCTGATCACAGGCGGATCGATCGTGATCCTGATCTTTTTATGGTTTTTGCGCAGAGAGATGGAGAGGCGGAGAGATCGAGCACGGATGCTCAGGATCCGGAGAATGCAGCGGGAATCAGAAGAACGTGTGGATGAAGAAGGATTTGAAGAGATTCCGGAGATTGATGAAGAACCGGAAGAGAACTTAAATGAAATGGAGAAACCGGATTCCGAAATTCCCGACATGCCGGAATCGGAGAAACATATAGATCATAAAAAACAGACAACGGAGGAACAGACATGAAACTTTGGGGCGGAAGATTTACGAAGGAAGAGAACCAGTTAGTACACAATTTTAATGAATCCATCTCCTTCGATCAGAAATTTTACAGACAGGATATCGCAGGCAGCATCGCCCATGTGACGATGCTCGCGAAACAGGGGATCCTCACAGAGGAAGACCGTGACGCGATCATTGCCGGCTTAAAGAGTATTCGTGAAGATATCGACAACGGAACCTTAAAAATCACAACGGAATCCGAGGATATCCATTCCTTCGTTGAGGCGAACCTGATCGAACGGATCGGAGATGCCGGAAAGAGACTCCACACCGGGCGAAGCAGAAATGATCAGGTCGCTCTCGATATGAAGCTCTACACAAGAGATGAGATCGATGAGACAGATGTCCTGTTAAAGGGACTTCTTAAGGTTCTCTTAAAGCTTATGGAGGAAAATCTCCACACCTACATGCCGGGATTTACCCATCTTCAGAAAGCACAGCCGGTAACTCTGGCTCACCATGTAGGTGCTTACTACGAGATGTTCCGCCGTGACAGGGGACGTCTTGCAGATATCAGAAAGCGCATGAATTACTGCCCATTAGGATCCGGTGCCCTTGCCGGAACCACATACCCGTTAGACCGCGAGTACACAGCAGAGCTTTTAGGCTTTGACGGACCAACCTTAAACAGCATGGATTCCGTATCCGACCGGGATTACCTCATTGAGCTTCTGGCAGCACTCTCCACGATCGCCATGCATTTGAGCCGTTTCTCCGAGGAGATCATCATCTGGAACAGCAACGAGTACCGTTTTGTTGAGATGGATGATTCTTACAGCACCGGAAGCAGCATTATGCCGCAGAAAAAGAATCCGGATATCGCGGAGCTGATCCGCGGAAAGGCCGGCCGTGTCTATGGTGCCCTGATGTCCATGCTGACAGTCATGAAGGGAATTCCGCTGGCATACGATAAGGACCTTCAGGAAGACAAAGAGCTGACCTTCGATGCCATCGACACCGTAAAGGGCTGCCTCTTACTCTTCACAGGAATGGTATCCACGATGACATTCCGCAAAGATGTGATGGAAACCAGCGCAAAGAACGGCTTTACGAATGCCACAGATGCTGCGGACTACCTTGTAAACCACGGCGTTCCGTTCCGTGATGCCCACGGGATCATCGGACAGCTGGTGCTTCTCTGCATCAACGAGAACAAGGCATTAGATGATCTGACTCTGGAACAGTTCAAGTCCATCAGTCCGGTATTCGAGGAAGATATTTACGATGCGATCTCCATGAAGACATGCGTGGAGAAACGTGTGACCATCGGTGCTCCGGGTGCGGAGGCGATGAAGAAAGTCATTGAGGTTTATAAGAAAGAACTGAACGCTTAAAGTTGACATTGCAGAAAAAGGCTTTCGGACCACTGAAAAATGTTTACATTTTCTCAGTGGTTTGAGAGCCTTTTTCTATAAGGGCGACGCCCGACGCTTCTTGTCGGATGCGCAGCATCCGGCAAGAAGAGAACAATGTCAACAAATCAGAATAACGAACACAGCCGCCAAGGACGATACCCCAAATATCGTTCCAAGGCGGCTGTGCGTTTTAAATATCGCGTTATAATATAATGAGAAGAAAGTTTCGGGAAGAGTTGGTGCGGCTCTTCCTTCCATTAGAGTATTATAACATGGTTTGTCAGGAAAGTAAAATGGTTATGAGAAAATAATAAGTGACAAATTATAATATTAAATATTAATAAAGCTTAACATTTTTAAACGTCCAGGCATATAGGGCGCAAAATACCGTTTGAGCCAAAAATCATAAGCTGGTTTGATAGAATTGTAAAAGCTTCTCTGTTTTGATATAATAAATATAAATATTAACATTTGGAACGAAACAGCATGAAATGAAGATGCTCACGCAAAAAAGATATCGAACATGTTGGTGTTGTGGCACAGGAAGGAGAATCGAACATGACGTTTCTTGAAATTGAAGCGTTCTTGAAGATCGCCCAGTGCGGAAGCTTTTCTGCAGCGGCAGAAAAATTATATATCACACAGCCGGCTCTCGGCCGTCGGATCCGCGCACTGGAGGAAGAACTGGGCTATTCCCTGTTTATCCGGAATAAAGGAGTCCGTCATGTGGAGCTGACAAGACAGGGGAGAGCCTTTGTTGGAATTGCACACCGCTGGCAGGCACTTTGGAATGAGACTCAGGAGGAAGCATTGCTGAGCAATGAGAAGAGTTTTTATGTGGCCAGTGTTGGAAGCCTCCTTGCATTCATGCTGCCAACGGTGTTTCAGGAATTTATAAGGAATACGCCGGAATGCAGCCTCCATGTGACGACACTTCATTCGAGTGAAGCTTACAGCTATGTAAACAACAAGACGGTGGACATCGCCTTTATCACGGATCCGATGTATTCGTCACAGGTAAAGACGGAGGTATTATTTAAGGAAAAACTGTGCCTGATAGTGGGAAAAGATCTGAATCTTCCCCACAACATCAAAGTCTCAGAGCTGGATCCGCGCCGGGAAATCCGGACACAGTGGGATCAGAATTTTGACACCTGGCATAACTATTATTTCAACAGCGCGGCAGTTCCACAGGTTTATCTGGATGAGATGGGATTTTTACAGTATTTCACCCAGAACGGTGATAACTGGGCGTTTCTTCCGATCTCTGTCGCAAAAAGCATCTTAAAGACGACGCCGGTATCGATCCATGAACTCGATGTGGAGCCGCCAAGCAGAACGCTCTACTATCTGTACCGGACGGAGGACCAGTCCCCATATCAGAAGCCTCTTCTGGAAATATGCAGACGGAAGCTTGCAAATGAAAAGGGGATCACATTGATGGATCCGATCCTGAATGCATGATCATATTATACAACAACAGGGGCTGCCATTGACAGCCCCTGTTGTGCATTTTATTTATAATCAGCGCTTGTTGCTTGCTCTCCAGATATGCATCTTCTCAGCCTCTGCGATCAGCTGGTCGCGGAACTGCGGGTGCGCTACGGAGATGATCGCTTCGGTCTTCTGCCATGTGGAGAGACCTTTTAAGTTTACTTTACCGTACTCAGTAACGAGATAGTGGATATTCGCACGGGTATCGGTTACGATGGAGCCAGGAGCCAGAGTCGGAACGATTCTGGACTCTAAGGTGCCGTCCTTCTTCTTGAAAGTGGAGGAGCAGCAGATGAAGCTCTTTCCGCCCCTGGAAAGGTAAGCGCCCAGAACGAAGTCGAGCTGTCCGCCGGCTCCGCTGATGTGCTTGATTCCTGCGGACTCTGCGTTTACCTGACCGAAGAGGTCAAGGTCAACAGCGTTATTGATGGACATGAAGTTGTCAAGAGCAGAGATCGTGCGGACATCGTTCGTGTAGTCTACCGGTGCGGACATACACTCCGGGTTCTTATTTAAATAGTCATATAATTTCTTTGTACCTGCGCCGAATGCGTATACCTGACGGCCTTTGTCGATATTCTTTCTTGCGCCAGTGATCTTTCCGGCGTTTGCGATATCCACGAATGCGTCAACATACATCTCAGTATGAACGCCGAGATCCTTTAAGTCAGATTTCGCGATCAGAGCGCCGACCGCGTTCGGCATTCCACCGATACCAAGCTGTAAGCATGCACCGTCCGGGATCTCCTCAAGGATCAGCTTTGCGACAGCCTCATCGACATCGCTTGCAGCAGCAGCGCCGCCCATCTCAGCGATCGCCGGGTTGTCACCTTCCACGATCATGTCAACGTGAGAGATATGAACGCCCTCTTCAGTGCCGCCGAAGCATACCGGCATATTCTCGTTCACTTCCACGATAACGACCTTGGAAGTCTCACATACAGCCGCCATATGGGAAGCGTTCGGTCCGAAATTGAAGAAACCGTGCTCGTCCATCGGGGAAACCTGGAATACAGCTACGTCCGGCTTAGTCTGGGATTCTCTGTAATATCTTGGAAGCTCAGAGTAACGGATCGGAGCATAGTAGCTGAAGCCCTGCGCGATCGCTTTTCTCTCGATACCGCCCATATGCCAGGAGTTCCAGGTCATATGTTCTGCCGGATTCTCAATCTTGAAGATCTCCGGCACCCACATTAAGATACCGCCGCGGAAGTTTACGTCGGTTAATTCCGGAAGTCTTTTCGCAATCGCCTTGTCGACAGCAACCGGTGTCGCTGTTGTCCAGCCATAATCGACCCAGTCACCGGACTTGATTACAGAAGCTGCCTTCTCTGCGGAAACCAGCTTTTCCTGATACATCTGTTTGAAATCCATTTTCAATACCCTCTCTTTGTAACCATAAAAATATAGTAGCAATATATCGCGCGAGTTTTCTGTTTTCGTTGACACGAAAGCAGGAAGCACAGGGCGCTCGCCCTATGCCGGCACATATGGAAAGGCTTATGCAAACGGATCCGCAGCACTTGTTTCCATATAGACCGCCGCACGGACAGACTATGAGATTATTTTAACATTTTCCGGGTGTAAGGTCAATAATTCCGGGAAAAAGCTTCGTAAATGTTCGCAAAACATGACGAAGCGCCAAAACACCGCATCAAAGCAAAAAAGTAACTTTTGTACGAAAGGATAAGGAAACTTTCTAATTTGTTTAGAAAAATTATATAAAAAGCTTTTGAGAATTATTTGACACAAAAACGGTTTGGTGATATTATTAGTTATACATAATATACTGCCTTGCTTGTGAAAAATTATATGGTGTAGAGCATGGCAGCGGTATAATGAGGAGGAAAAGAAAATGGCAAAGAAAATTGTACTGGCAGGTGCATGCCGTACCGCAATCGGAACAATGGGTGGCGAATTAAGTACAATCCCGGCTCCGGAACTTGGCGCAATCGTAATTAAAGAGGCTTTAAAGAGAGCTGGTGTAGCTCCGGAAGCTGTTGACCAGGTTTACATGGGTTGTGTAATCCAGGCTGGTCAGGGACAGAACGTAGCTCGTCAGGCTACATTAAAAGCTGGTCTCCCGATCGAAGTTCCGGCAGTTACGATCAACGTAGTTTGCGGTTCCGGTCTTGAGGCTGTTAACATGGCAGCTGAGATGATCCTTTCCGGTGACGCTGATATCGTTGTTGCAGGTGGTATGGAGAACATGTCCATGGCTCCGTATGCTATGATGAAAGGCCGTTACGGATACCGTATGGGCAATGCTACCTTAGTTGATACAATGGTTAACGATGCTCTCTGGGATGCATTCAACAACTACCACATGGGTATCACAGCTGAGAACATCTGCGATCAGTGGGGTCTTACAAGAGAAGAACTGGACAAGTTCGCTGCAGTAAGCCAGCAGAAGGCAGAGGCTGCTCAGAAGTCCGGCGCATTCAAGGACGAGATCGTTCCGGTAGAAGTTAAGAAGAAAAAAGAGACAGTTATCGTAGATACAGATGAAGGTCCGCGTCACGGAACAACGGTTGAGACACTCGGCAAGTTAAAACCGGCATTCAAGAAAGACGGCGGCTTAGTTACAGCTGGTAACTCTTCAGGAATCAACGACGGTGCAGCAGCAGTTGTTGTTATGAGCGAAGAGAAAGCTAAAGAGCTCGGTGTTAAGCCGATGGCTACATGGGTTGCCGGTGCTCTCGGCGGCGTAGATCCGAAGATCATGGGTATCGGACCGGTTGCAGCTACAAGAAAAGTTCTCAAGAGAACAGGCATGGAGATCAAAGACTTCGATATCATCGAGGCTAACGAGGCATTCGCTGCACAGTCTGTAGCAGTAGGCAAAGAGCTTGGCTTTGACCTTAACAAGTTAAACCCGAACGGCGGCGCGATCGCTCTCGGACACCCGGTAGGAGCTTCCGGATGCCGTATTCTCGTTACACTTCTTCATGAGATGGAGAAGGCAGATGCTAAGAAGGGTCTTGCAACTCTTTGCATCGGCGGCGGAATGGGCTGTGCTACAATCGTAGAGAGAGACTAATCTGATCTGGGGCATAGACAAAATCTGAGGAGAACAACGATATGGGTTTTGTAAAATATGAGCAGGACGGTTTTGTTGGTGTTATCACCATCAACCGTCCGGAGGCTTTAAATGCGTTAAATACAGAGGTTATTCAGGACCTTGATGCTGTTCTTGACAGCATTGATCTTGGTACAACAAGAGTGCTGGTTGTGACCGGCGCAGGTGAGAAATCCTTTGTTGCCGGTGCGGACATTGCTGCAATGAGCACGATGACTGTACAGGAAGCACGTGAATTCAGTAAAGCTGGAAACGATGTTTTCCGTAAGCTGGAGACACTTCCGATCCCGTCGATCGCTGCTGTCAACGGCTTTGCACTTGGCGGTGGAAATGAGCTTGCAATGAGCTGCGATATCCGTTACTGCTCCGAAAACGCTATATTCGGACAGCCGGAGGTTGGTCTTGGTATTACTCCGGGATTCGGCGGAACCCAGCGTCTCGCAAGACTGATCGGAGCCGGAAAGGCAAAGGAAATGGTATATGCCGCTGTCAATATCAAAGCTGACGAGGCATACCGGATCGGCCTTGTAAACGGTGTATGTGCGAAGGAAGAGCTTATTCCGACAGTTATGAAGCTGGCAAAGAAGATCGCCTCCAACGCACCGATCGCTGTCAGAAATTCCAAGGAGTCCCTGACAGACGGTTACCTTTCCGACCTTGACCACGCAATCTCTATCGAAGAGAAATATTTCTCCGAGTGCTTTGAGACTGAGGATCAGAAGGAAGGAATGAAGGCGTTCCTCGAGAAGAGAAAAGTGGACGGCTTCAAAAATCGATAAGATTACATAACATTGTTGCATATATAAGGAGATAAAATCATGAAAGTTGGTATTATCGGCGCAGGAACCATGGGTTCCGGTATTGCACAGGCATTCGCACAGACTGAAGGCTATGAGGTAATGCTCTGCGACATCAATGAAACATTTGCAGCGAACGGAAAGAAGAAGATTGCCGCTGGATTCGAGAAGAGAATCGCAAAAGGCAAAATGACTCAGGAAGAGGCTGACAAGATCCTTAACAAGATCACAACTGGTGTGAAAGATATCTGCGGCGATTGTGACCTCGTTGTAGAGGCTGCGATCGAGAACATGGAGATCAAAAAGCAGACATTTAAAGAGCTCGACGCGATCTGCAAACCGAGCTGCATCTTTGCAACAAACACTTCCTCTCTTTCCATTACAGAGATCGGCAGCGCTGTTGAGAGACATGTAATCGGTATGCATTTCTTCAACCCGGCACCGGTTATGAAGCTGGTTGAGGTTATCGCTGGCTTAAACACAAAGCAGGAAGATGTTGAAGCTGTTAAGAAGATCTCTGAAGAGATCGGCAAGACTCCGGTACAGGTAGAAGAGGCTGCAGGTTTCGTTGTAAACAGAATCCTTATTCCGATGGTCAACGAAGCAGTCGGCATTTATGCTGAGGGCGTTGCTTCCGTAGAGGGTATCGATACTGCCATGAAGCTTGGCGCTAACCATCCGATGGGACCGTTAGCTCTCGGTGATCTGATTGGTCTTGATGTTGTTCTTGCAATCATGAATGTTCTTGAGACAGAGACAGGCGATCCGAAGTATCGTCCGCATCCGCTTCTTAAGAAGATGGTTCGCGGCGGCCTTCTTGGAAGAAAGACCGGCAAGGGTTTCTACGATTACACAAAGTAATCCGGAGATAGTTACCGGTATGGGAAATGCCTGACGGGGATCTGATCCCGTCAGGCAGATAACCCGATAGCGTTTACTTTTTCCACTAAATATCAGCGAAAGCAGGTTTATGAGGTAAAGAAAACGCTAAATTTATTTTTTAACCAAGATTGTGTTTTTTTTCACAATCGGAATTCTGGGCATATATGTTGGGTTATATGCCGGGAATTTTGAATCCGCAAAATGCGGGACAGGATAAACGCGGGCGGAAACCACGTTTGTCCAATGGATAGGTACATCGGAGAAATGAAGCATCCACATTTCCCTATGTTATACATGATACAATTCACAAGGAGGAACTAAAAACATGGATTTTACATTAGGTAAAGAGCATGAGATGGCGAGAACACTGTTCCATGATTTCGCCGAGAAGGAAGTCAAACCCCTTGCTCAGGAGGTTGACGAGGAAGAGAGATTCCCGGTTGAAACCGTAGAGAAGATGGCTAAAAACGGTTTCCTCGGTATTCCGGTACCGAAGGAGTATGGTGGACAGGGCTGTGATCCGCTTACATACGCTATGTGCGTTGAGGAGCTTTCCAAAGTTTGCGGTACTACAGGCGTTATCGTTTCCGCACATACATCCCTTTGCATGGATCCGATCATGACATTCGGAACAGAAGAGCAGAAGCAGAAATTCCTCGTTCCGCTTGCAAAAGGCGAGAAGTTAGGCGCATTCGGTTTAACTGAGCCGGGCGCTGGTACAGACGCTCAGGGTCAGCAGACAAAAGCTGTTTTAGACGGCGACGAGTGGGTATTAAACGGTTCCAAGTGCTTCATCACGAACGGTAAGTATGCTGATACATACATCGTTATCGCTGTAACAGGCACTGTTGAGAAACGTGGCAAAATGCAGAAAGAGATTTCCGCATTTATCGTAGAGAAAGGTACACCGGGCTTCACTTTTGGTACAAAAGAGAAGAAGATGGGTATCCGCGGATCTGCAACATATGAACTTATTTTCACAGACTGCCGCATCCCGAAGGACAACCTCTTAGGTAAGAAGGGTGAGGGCTTCAAGATCGCTATGCATACTCTTGACGGCGGACGTATCGGTATCGCTGCTCAGGCTCTTGGTCTTGCAGAGGGCGCTCTTGACAGAACAGTTGCTTACGTAAAAGAGAGAAAGCAGTTCGGCCGCACAATCGGTCAGTTCCAGAACACACAGTTCCAGCTTGCTGATATGGCAACAAAGGTAAAAGCTGCTCAGATGATGGTTTACCGTGCAGCAATGGCTAAGGCTACTCAGAAGTCCTACGGCGTAGAGGCAGCAATGGCTAAACTGTATGCAGCAGAGGTTGCTATGGAAGTTACAACAAAGGCTGTACAGCTCCATGGTGGTTATGGTTACATCAGAGAGTACGACGTAGAGCGTATGATGCGTGATGCTAAGATCACCGAGATCTACGAAGGAACAAGTGAAGTTCAGAGAATGGTTATCTCCGGCGCACTGTTAAAATAATAATTTAACAGCTGGAAGATCATAACTATAAATGAAAATAAGGAGTGAAATACAGTGAAAATCGTTGTTTGTGTAAAACAGGTGCCGGATACTAAGGGCGGCGTAAAGTTCAAACCGGATGGAACACTTGACAGAGCAGCTATGCTCACAATCATGAACCCGGATGATAAAGCTGGTCTGGAGGCAGCTCTTCGCTTAAAAGATCAGTATGGTGCAGAAGTTACAGTAGTTACAATGGGTCTTCCGAAGGCTGAGGAAGTTCTTCGTGAGGCTATGGCTATGGGCGCTGATAACGGTATCCTTGTTACA
Source organism: Clostridium sp. AM25-23AC (assembly GCF_003435125.1). NCBI lineage: Bacteria > Bacillati > Bacillota > Clostridia > Eubacteriales > Clostridiaceae > Clostridium > Clostridium sp. AM25-23AC. The sequence goes on from NZ_QWGI01000013.1 coordinate 97,418, forward strand.
GACCGTGTTCTCGGCGGTGCTGATACATGGGCTACATCCCAGACAATCGCTGGTGCTTTAAGAAACCTTGACTATGACCTCATCATCACAGGCCGTCAGGCTATCGATGGTGATACAGCTCAGGTAGGTCCGCAGATCTCCGAGCACCTTGGTCTCCCGGTAATCAGCTATGCTGAGGGCATCGAGATCGATGGCGATTCCGTAATCGTTAAGCGTCAGTTCGATGATAGATACATGATGTTAAAGGCTAAAATGCCGTGCTTAATTACAGCACTTTCTGAATTAAATGAGCCGCGTTACATGACTCCGGGCGGAATCTTCGATGCATACAAGAAAGAGATCACCGTTTGGGGCAGAAAAGATCTGAAAGATGTCCTTGATTCCAACCTTGGTCTTAAGGGATCCCCGACTCAGATCGCTAAGGCTTCCGACAAAGTAAGAAAGGGTGCAGGCGTTAAGGAGACAAACCTTGATCCGTCCGCAGCTGCAAATTACATTGTTGAGAAACTTACTGAGAAACATGTACTTTAATTCAAAAAAAGAAAAGTGTGGTGAAAAGTGATGAATTTAGCAGAATATAAGGGTGTATATGTCTTTGCACAGCAGGTAGACAATCAGATCAGCAGCATCGCTCTGGAGCTGATCGGTAAAGGTAAAGACCTGGCAAAAGATTTAGGAACAACTGTAACAGCAGTTTTAGTTGGTTCCAACATAAAAGGTCTTGCAGACGAACTCGGTGAGTACGGTGCAGACAAAGTTATCGTTGTTGACGATCCGGAATTAAAGGATTACAGAACTGAGCCGTATACTCATGCGATCACATCTGTTATCAACGAGTTCAAGCCGGACATCTTCTTAATCGGTGCTACAGCAATCGGTCGTGACCTTGGCCCGCGTGTTTGCGCACGTATCCATACAGGTCTTACAGCAGACTGCACACAGCTCGATATCGGAGATTTCCCGCTCGTAGCTATGCCGGGTAAAGAGCAGAAACATGGTCAGCTCCTTATGACCCGTCCGGCATTCGGCGGCAACACGATCGCTACAATCGCTTGCCCGGAATTCCGTCCGCAGATGGCTACAGTACGTCCAGGCGTTATGCAGAAGCTTGACCGTGAGGCTGGCAGAAAAGCTGAAATTATCGAATTCAACCCGGGCTTCACTCCGGACAACAAGTACGTTGAGATTCTCGAGATCGTTAAGGCAGTATCCGACGTAGCTGATATCATGGATGCAAAGATCCTTGTTTCCGGTGGTCGTGGAGTTGGCAGCGCAGAGAACTTCAAACTGCTTGATGACCTCGCTGAGGCTATTGGCGGTACAGTAAGCTGCTCTCGTGCAGTTGTAGATTCCGGCTGGAAGCCGAAAGATCTTCAGGTAGGACAGACTGGTAAGACTGTTCGTCCGCACGTATACTTCGCAATCGGTATTTCCGGTGCTATCCAGCACGTAGCTGGTATGGAAGAGTCTGACATCATCATTGCGATCAACAAAGATGAGTCCGCTCCGATCTTCGATGTAGCTGACTACGGTATCGTAGGCGACTTAAACAAGATCGTTCCGATGCTGACAGAGAAGATCAAAGAAGCAAAGGCTGCAGCAGGTAAATAATTTACGTGAATTGTATATACCAGGGTGAAAAGTTTTGAACTTGGCACCTGGAACGAATAAAAGTAGGCAGAGCGATTCTGCCGGCAGTGTCCAAACAGGTGATAAAATCCCCGTCCGGATTTCCGGGCGGGGATTTTTGCGTTATGGTGTCCTTGGATTATTCTTCGTTTGTTGCTTATAATGATAGAAGACTGATAAATGGAGGATTTTTTATGTTGTGTATGAGTGAGCTTAGAGAGTACGGGGAATACCTGAGAGACAGGGAGATGAGTGAGAATAGGGTGGAAAAAATTCATATATGTACATAAGTTATTATATTGCAATGTAGGGATATGCAAAAATTTAAGTAAAACGCAGTATAGAAATCACGTTTAAATTTGAGGAGCGAAAATGAAGAGACTAAACATCCCGGTAGGAGTATCCAATTTTGAAAGAGTGAACGGGTAAATGAAAATGACCGGGAAATATTCGGTCAACTTGCGAATGTAGTGTAGGGCAGACTGACGGATGCCATGCTGGAGATTATCCGGGCAATGATGAGTACGGCGCTGAGGGACAACACATCCCTGCAGTTTGCGGTGTCAATCGGATGTCCTCGTGTATCGAAAGAGAGTATTTTTACCGGAACCAATAATTTTGTTTTTGATACGATCTCTGATACCCGCCTGAATGAATACTTTGGATTTACACAGAAAGAAGTGGACCAGATCCTGACATATGCAAAGAGGAAAGATCAGCTTGCAACGGTAAAAGTCTGGTATGATGGTCACCATTTCGGTGAATTTGATATCTATTGTCCGTGGGACGTTATGAACTATGTGTAAAGGCTGCAGACGGACCCAAGCGCAAGACCGGCGAGTTATTGGAAAAATACCAGCGATAACGCGATCATCCGCTCTTTTATCGATATGAAGAGCGATACGATTACCAGGAAGATTTTTATCATGCTTTTCTGGCGGGAATCTTTACCGGAGCCGGATATATGGTGGAGTCAAATAGGGAACATGGTGAAGAGCGAGTGATGTTGTGGTAAAAGATCTCCGGCATGGGGCGGTGTTTTAGAATCGCTTTTTATAAGAGGCGCTGTATGGTAAAGAAAAAATAGAGTACTGGAAGTTCCCCGGTCGTTGGCTGTAATAAAGACTGACGATTGGGGTACTTTTTGAAATTCGAATAAAAAACAGATAAATAGCTGTGCACTTCACCGAATAAAACAGTTATACAAAGAAATATGACCGTGCTATGATAGATTTAAGAAACATGCAGGGGCAGTGAGAAGACTTCTATAAAGTTGCTGCAAAAATTTATTTACATCAGAAAGAGGCGGGAGGCATATATATGAATTTACTCGATCTATTCAGTCTTCAGGGAACCTTGTTTGCATTGATGATTGTCGGAGCAATCTTAAAGAAAAAGGAGATCATCGATGCCAATGGAAAGAAATGTCTGACGGATTTATGCATCAACGTGGTGATCCCATGTAATATCTTTAAGTCGTGCCTGATTGAATTCAACATGGAAATATTTCGGTCCTGTGCGTTGCTTTTACTGGCGGCGGTGATCATGCAGGCGGTCTGTCTGACTTTAAATAAGTTTATCTTTAACCGGTATGTGCCGCGGAGAAGGAAAGTCCTCCAGTACTGCACGATCGTTCCAATGAGTGGATTTCTCGGAAATCCGATCGCAGAGGCGATCTATAATGAGATCGGAGTTTTGTATACTTCAATTTTCCTGATCCCTATGCGGATCATCATGTGGTCGGTGGGGACAACTTATTTTGTGGCGGATGAGAAGGTGGATAAGAAGAAAGTCGCGAAGAACGTGCTGACACATCCATGTCTGGTCGCAATTTATCTGGGCTTGATCTGCATGGTGACTCAGGTGAAGCTTCCAGCCGTCATCACGGCGACAGTGAAGTATCTTGGGAATTGTAACAGCGCCCTCACGATGCTGATCGTGGGAACGATTTTGGCGGATGTAAAAATTACAACGATCTTTAATAAAGATACAGCCATGTTTTCTGTATTCCGTCTGATCATTCTCCCGGCAGCAGCACTGGTCGTTGGACTTGGACTTGGACTTGATGCCACATCACTGGGAATCAGCGTTCTGATGACCGGCATGCCTGCCGGAGCTACGGCGGCGATTTTTGCGGCAAGATATGACAGTGACGCCTTGTTTGCAACGAGATGCGTGGTTATGACGACGCTAATGTCCATGCTGACCCTGCCAGTCTGGTGTTATCTGGCAGGGTGAGAGGCCCCGGCAGGTCGATTGTTTTCAGCCAGGAGAAGCGCTAGAAATTTTTGTTCATTTGAAAAACGGCACACCGCATGCGATAGAGAACGTAAAGCTAGGGGGTTGTGCCGGTTCTTGTGAGTGCAGCGTTCGCGGCATCCATAAAGTTCCGGATTGCCTTCCACTGGTAAGGCTGTTCCAGAGAACCGAAGCGGATCTTATATTTTGCGGATCGTCCGAGATGGATGATCCGCATTTTTTTGCGCTGCTCAGGGGAGAGGGAGCTCATGGCAAGGTTCAGCGGGGAGATGCAGGCGCCTTTTCCGGCGGCGCAGAGCTCCAGAAGCATTCCCATATTGTCGGACTGGGTCTTTACGATCGGTTTGAAATTGCCCATGGTGATGAAGTGTCTTCCGAGCTGACCGGCGATGTCTGTGGCGTAGTTTAGAAGGAATGGGCAGTGTTCGAAGATCGAGAAGTCTTCCGGGCTTCTTAACATTAACGGTTCTGGCTGTGAATCTGTCAGTGCAGGGAGATCCTGGACAGAAAAGGAGACAGTGCCAGCGGTGTCATGAGTGAAATCAGAGCCGGAGCAGTAGATAGTCTTTGGAAGATGTAAAAATAGGGCATCTGCTGGGGCGGCATCGGAAATGACCTCATGAAACAGAGAATCAGCAAGCAGAAGAACGACCTCCTCCTCATAGAAATCGCTCAGAGTGATCCCTGGCAGAAAATCCGGGAACTTCGCGATGGCGAGATCGATCTTATGTTCCATCAGGTCTTTTTGTAGTCCAGTGTTCGCATTTTCGATGACCTGGATCTCCATATGCGGGTAGCGGCGCTGGTATTCCGTGATGATCGCAGGCATGATCGCGTGGCAGCGGGTAAAAGAGATGCCGATCCGCAGGATGCCCTGCTCATTTTTAGTCAGGTCGGCAAATTCGTGCTGCATTGCCCGGTATTTTTTCTGGAAGTCTGCGGCGTACTGGCAAAAGATCTCTCCGGCGTAGGTGAGTTCCAGGGGAACATGGCGGACGAAGAGCTTGCAGTCCAGCTCCTGTTCCAGATTGGCGATGTGGGTGCTCAGGGTCTGCTGGGTGATATGGAGAGCATCGGCGGCTTTTGTGAAGCTGCGCTTCTCGGCGGTCATGAGAAAATAGTCCATGGAAAGAAAGTTCATATAAAACCTCCGGAATATAAAAAAGAAAGGTAACTGTTCAGTAGGTCTGCGCACTTGCTGCGCTGACCGTAAGAAAACATAGGCTAAAAGGCAAAAATCCATCGGCGTAGCCGATTTGGAATGGATTTTTGCATGTAACTGTGAAGGTACTGAACAGTTACAAAGAAAGTTTGATTGTAAGTGTCGTGCAGAGTCTCGAATCAGCTGTGCTGATCATAAAGGATACGGGACAGCCAGAATGAACTGGGAAAATCGTGTAAAAGAATGAAATCTGTAACTTACATACAGTTTTTTAGCTGTATTATATATCGGAAAATACAGTTAGACAAGTGGAAAATCCAGGCGTATACTAGAATCATAAAGGTGGATCAGGATATCTGAACAGGGAACGGCTGGCTGAGGGAATGGTTCACGAAAGAAAACAGGGAAGAGGTAAACATTATGAAGGTACACACCAGTGAGACGGCTGTTCTGGTCGTGTTCGCGGTGACGCTGATCGGGTGCATCCTTGCGGGAATCCCGATCCTGGCAGCGTTGGCACTTGGATATCTGATCTTTTTCGCGTACACTTTGAGCCGCGGTTATACGGTCAGAGATATTCTCGGGATGTCCTGGAAGGGAATCAAGACGGCGAAAAATATTTTAATTACGTTTTTACTCATCGGGATGCTGACGGCGCTCTGGCGGGCGGCGGGAACGATCCCGGCGATCGTCTCCTACTGCGCAGGGCTTATGAATCCGTCGGTAATGATTTTGATGGCATTTCTTTTAAATGCTCTGGTTTCTGTCCTGACTGGAACGGCATTTGGTACAGCGGCGACCATGGGTGTGATCTGTATGACGATGGCAAAGGCAATGGGGTGCAACGAGATCATTGCAGGCGGCGCGATCCTCTCCGGCGTGTTCTTCGGGGACCGGTGTTCGCCGGTATCCACCAGCGCGCTGCTGGTCTCGGAGCTGACCCACACAAATATTTTTGACAATATCCGTCTGATGGTGAGGACGGCCATCGTGCCGCTAATTTTGACCTGTGCCTTTTACGGTGTCTGCGGAATCGCATTTCCGGCGGCGGAAGCCGGAAATTTGTCGCTGACGGAGAGCTTTTCTGGCGTATTCCATCTGGGACTGATCCCAATTCTTCCCGCGGTGGTGATCATGGTATTATCACTTTTCCGGGTACAGGTGCGGATGGCGATGCTGGCAAGTATCATGACGGCACTCGGCGTGTGCCTTTTCTGGCAGCACACGGACCTGTTCCTGATCGTTGAAATTCTGGTCAACGGTTATCAATCTCCGGATCCATCAATCTCGTCCATGATCGACGGCGGCGGAATCATGTCCATGGTGCGGGTGGCACTGATCATCACGATTTCGTCCTCCTATTCAGGTATCTTTGAGGAAACCGGACTTTTAAATGGTTTAAAATCGAAGATGGGCTCGGTGAGCAGAAAAATCACCGTATTTGGTACGATCCTTATGACGTCCATGGTGGCGGGGATGGTGGCCTGCAACCAGACACTGGCAACGATGCTGGTGGACCAGGTCTGCAAGGATCTGGAGCCGGATCAGCAGAAGTTTGCGATAGATATGGAAAACTCGGTAATCGTTACGGCTCCGCTCATTCCGTGGTCCATCGCGGGTGCGGTTCCGCTGGCGTCTGTGTCGGCGCCGCTTGTGTCGATAGGGGCGGCGGTGTTCCTGTATCTGCTTCCAATCTGGCATCTTATTGTGAGAGCCAGGAAGGCTGTTTGATAAATTTTAACTTTTCCAGTTTTGGATGAAAAGGGCAGGGCTGGACAACAGAAATAAACAGGATAGAAAATGTGGATGATCGTCAGTGGAGATAGATTATGAAAACAGCAGAAAAATTAACAGATGAAGCAAATAAGAAAATATGTTCAGGGGAGATACTGCAGAATCTGAAACCAGCGGCAGGGAAAGAATTTTCTGACCTGCCGTGGGAAGAGAGCGAGGATATGAAAGAGATCTGCGATAACTTCCGTATCATTGAAAGGCAGAGGGACCTGTACCGGGAGCGCTGCACCAGACTTCAGAAAGAAAATGAGAATCTTAAGCGATTGCTTGATAAGATCCAGATCGTGGTGTGTCAATATTCTAACTGCTGACTACCTTCAGCCTTTTAGCCGCGGCACCGCCGGTCCTTTTTTGGGACCTGGCGGTGCCGCATTTCACACCCGTGTGTATATTATTTAGCCTTTGTCACGGAAAGAATGGTTCCATCAAAAGCGTCTACTTCATTGACCGTTCCGGTGTAAGTTACAGTAACTTTATCGCCGTCCTTGACTTCGGAGAGACCTTCCGGTTTTTTATCGGCTTCGAAGGTGAACGCGTAATCCTTTCCATCAGCACTTACCGTGAACATGAAATCTTTTATGTCACTGATGGTACCAGTCATTGTAGACTCTTTTGATTCGTCGCTTTTTTCACTGCTGTTTTCGGAAGCTTTGGAATCAGCCTCTTTCTTGCCTTCTGCTTTTTCAGCGGCAGTTGTCTCCTTTTCAGCAGCAGTTGTATTCTCCTTCACAGCAGCCGCTGTTGTCTCAGCCGTTGTAGAAGCAGCGGTTGTTGCAGCAGTTGTGCTCTGGGAAGAGCATGCGGTTGCCAGTGCGATGATACCTGCGATGCAAGTGGTAAGAAGTAATTTCTTTTTCATAATAATTTAAGTCTTCCTTTCTAATATCGAAAATATAAGAGAAAAAACGAAAGATCCAGGTGCTTCAAAGGATCTCTCTCTTTCTTTATGATCCATATTAAATCAAAAAAGTGTGACCAAATTGTCAAAAAAAAATGAAGGAATACGGTCAGATATAAGAGGCTTTGTAAAGAGAATGAAAGAAAAATGACAGAAATGTAAAGAATCTGAACCAATGTCACTTAGTTAAGCTTATTGGTTCACTAAGAGGTAAACCTCTAACAAAAATTTATAAATTATAGTTGACACATCAATCAAAATGTGCGGCCGCTCTCGTTGCCGATATAATTCTAAGGTAACGAGAGCGGCCCTTGAATTAGAACTATATTTCATTCTGATTCAAGGAGGTTTACCTATGACATTTCCTGAAATTGTCAAAACTATACTTTGGGACATTATTGATGAGATGTCCCGCTCACTTTCTTCTTTTGTAAAAAATCCAGATAAAGATTTTATCCGCAAACGCAAACTTGATTTTAAGAAAATGATGCATCTGATCATTTCCATGGAAAGCGGATGCCTGAATCATGAACTTCTCAAATTTTTTGAGTATGATTCCTCGCTTCCTACCGGCTCTGCTTTTTATCAACAACGTTCCAAACTTTCCGTTTCTGCATTCCGTCACCTTCTTAAGGAATTTAACCTTAAATTCCCCTTAGAAAAATTTCGCGGAAAATACTATCTTATTGCGTGTGATGGTTCTGAATTTAACATTGCCAGAAATCCTAACAATCCCGACACCTTCCACGAGCCTAATGGCAAATCTCTATCCGGTTTTAATATGGTTCATACCATCTCTTTATATGAGGTATGTTCTAAGCGGTATCTTGATTTAGAAGTTCAGCCTGGGCGTCTTAAAAATGAGTTTCAAGCTATCTGCAATCTTATGGATCGGTATGCCTATGGGGGATCCCCCATTTTCATTGCTGACAGAGGATTTTCCAGTTACAATGTTTTTGCCCATGCAATCGAAAATCATGTTGATTTTTTGATTCGTGCTAAGGATTTGAATGTACAGCGTTTTCTTGGAGTCGAGACTCTTCCTGACAAACTGGATACAACCATAGAACTGATTCTGACCAGAACACAATCAAAAAAGAAACATAAACATCCCGAAAAAGAATCACAATACCGCTATATTTGTAAAAACATAGCTTTCGACTATCTTGATCCAGATGATATTTCCGATGAATATCTGCTGAAACTAAGAATCGTCCGCGTTGAAGTGTCCGATGGTGTTTTTGAAAATATCATCACTACACTTTCCGAAGAAGCTTTTACACCGGACGATATAAAATACTGTTACAATCTCCGCTGGGGCATCGAAACTTCTTTTCGCGACCTGAAGCATACCATTGGTGCTACTAATTTAACCTGTTGTGCTATTTCAAATAAAACGTTTAAAA
>NZ_QWGI01000014.1:0-105215 GCF_003435125.1 Clostridium sp. AM25-23AC
CTTATTAGCCACTACTGTTACAACGTTAGTATAGCACTTCATACGTTGAGTCCGGCGATTTAAAGGTTCTTGCAGTTATGAACGACAAACGTCTTGATTCCATTCCGGACGTTCCGACATGCCAGGAAGCTGGTTACGATGTAGTTCTTGGTACATGGAGAGGTCTTGGTGTTCCGAAGGATACTCCGGACGAGGTTGTTGACCAGCTCTATGAGATCTTCTCTCAGGCAGCACAGTCTGACGCATTCGTTGACTTCATGAACAAGTCCAACAACGTGATCGACGTTCTTGACGGCGCTACATTTGAGGAGCGTATCAAATCTGACCTTGAGACATACACAGCTCTGGTTACAGATCTTGGTCTGAAAGTACAGTAATGTAAACTGACTTAACGGGGAGTGGGAAACCCACTCCCCGGTTTTGTCTGCGAGGGCTTTCCCCAGGGAGACCTCTGTGAGACAGTTGTTTTAGAATGGAGTTTCAATATGAGAAAAGGAAATATTATCGCAGGTCTGATCTGCGCAGCTTTAGCTGTTTATGTGATCGTTACCTGTCTTGGCTATCCGAGAGCAGAAGCTTACGGTACAGGCGTTCCGGGTCCGGGACTCTGGCCGGGCATCATCGCAGCACTTCTTCTGATCTGTTCCGTAGGCCTTATCGTCGTTACCCTGATGATGAAAAAAGACCAGTTCCCGGAGCTTCCGATGTGGACACCGGGTACAAAACGTGTATACATTTCCATGGCGATCCTGCTTGTATACATGCTGGTATTATCTACACTTGGATTTATCATCCCGTCAGTGATCATGCTGTTCGCGTTCTGCCAGTGGTTCCATAAAGGCGCTTTCTGGAAAAACGCACTGATCTCCGTGATCGTAGTCCTGGCAATTTACTTTGTTTTCAAGAACTTCCTGAATGTGCCGATCGACTTCGGTATGTTCAGCATTTAAAGAAAGGGGTAGCAGAATGAGTTTCTTTTTAGAAGTATTTCAGAGCGCGTTCAGCCCCATGGTACTGTTCTACATGATCGCAGGCGTAGCAGCCGGAATCTGTATCGGAGCACTGCCGGGACTTACCGCAACTATGGGTGTAGCCCTTCTTCTGCCGCTTACATTCGGTATGGATGCCACAGCAGGTATCCTCATGTTACTTGGAATTTACGTGGGAGCAATCTATGGCGGATCTATTTCCGCGATCCTTTTACATACACCGGGTACACCGGCCTCTGCTGCAACCGCTATTGATGGATATCAGTTCTCCAAGCGCGGTGAGGCAGGACGTGCACTCGGTATCGCAACACTTTCCAGTTATGTGGGCGGTGTTGTCAGCGTTCTCTGCTTATGGCTCATCAGCCCGCAGCTTGCGAAGCTTGCATTAAAGTTCAGCTCTGCTGAGTTCTTCTTACTCGCGGTATTCGGACTCTGTATCATTGCCAACATCTCCGGCGAGAATATGGCAAAGGGCCTGATCTGCGGATTCTTAGGAATCTTAACAGCTACTGTCGGTATCGACAGCGTAACAAGCTACATCCGTTTCACAGACAACGCAAACCTTCTCTCCGGTATCCAGTACATTCCGGTCATGATCGGCCTCTTCGCGATGAGCCAGGCTTTCGAGACCATTGAGGATATCTACAGCACGGATGAGATCGATGCGAGCGTAACAAGACTTCTTCCGACAAAGGAGGATGTGAAGACGATCCTTCGTGTTGCTCCGGTTACGGGCCTCATCGGAACCATGATCGGTATCATCCCTGGTGCCGGTGCCGATATCGGATCCTTCGTTGGATACAACACTGCCCGCGGCATGTCCAAACATCCGGAACAGTTCGGTAAAGGAAGCCCGGAGGCAGTAGCTGCTTCTGAGGGTGGTAACAACGGTGTAACCGGTGGTGCCATGATCCCGATGCTGACACTCGGTGTTCCGGGTGATGCCGTAGCAGCTATCATGATCGGTGCGTTGACGATCCAGGGTCTTACCCCGGGACCGATGCTCTTTAAGACAAACAAGGTCCTCGTTTATACGATCTTCCTTGGAATGTTTGTGGCAAACACCATCATGGTACTCCTCGGATTCTCCTGCATCCGCCTTTTCACAAAGGTATTGAGCGTTCCGAAGACGATCCTTACACCGGTCATTTTCATCCTCTGCGTCGTAGGAAGCTACGCGATGAGAAGTAACTTCTACGATGTGGGAACGATGTTGATTGCAGGCGTGATCGGCTGGCTCATGGGTAAAGTAAAGATCCCGACAAGCCCGGCGATCCTCGGCCTGATCTTAGGGCCGATGGCTGAGAAGAATTTCCGTACCGCACTGTTAAAGTCCAGCGGTAACCCGGTCGTATTCTTCAACACCCCGATCTGCTGGTTCTTTCTTGCCCTGATCGCGTTCACACTGTTTGGTGCGATCCGCGGACAGTTAAAGAAGAAAACAAATTAAAAATTGTGAATTTTTAAGCCGCGTCTGCTCTCCGGTTTTGTGCCGGGGAGAGGGGCGGCTTTTGTAATAGAAAATTTTGAGGAATTTCCTGTATATGGCGAAAGGATGCCGGTTGACAGAAGGCAGGAAAGAATAATGGAAAGACATGGCGCATAAGATTTTGCAAGGCATAATTCGGCGGAGTAAGACATGAGAGGGCAGAAAAACGATGATGTTACCCGGACGGACTCCGCCGGGGTGTTTGCGGACGCATTGGGCGGGGAGACGCTTTTGACGCTCATCGGGACACGGGCGGTACATATTGAAAATTACAGGAGCATTCTTGTATACACGGATACGGAGATCAGAATCCAATGCAGGCACTATATTCTTTCTGTCTCCGGGAAAAAGTTAAAGATCTGCTATTACGATAAAGATGAGATGAAAATATCCGGCCGCCTGGAGGTGATCCGGTTTGAATAGATTTGAAAAATTGTGGGAGGGAAGCGTGAAAGTCCGGATCGATGGGAGAGGGATGGAGCGCTTTTTTAATATCGCGGCGCAGAGAGGGATCGTGATCGAAAAAATCGAGACAAAAGAGATCCCTGCTGCGGAATATGACGGCAATCGGCATGATCGATATGATAACCATGTTGAAAAGAAAGAATTGGAAAAAGAGGACAAGAAACAGGGGAAAACTGTCTGCTTCGAGATATCACCGAGAAACTTTAAACGTCTGAAGCCGATCGCCCGGAAAACAGATGTCCGTCTGCGGATCACGGAAAAGCACGGTTTTCCATTCTGGCTGATCCTGGGCCGCCGCAGAAGTCTCTGGGCCGGAGGTCTGGCAGCCTTTTTTCTGCTGATCTATCTTTCATCTTTTTATGTGTGGGACATTTCCTTTGATGGAAATCATCGTTTTACGGATGAGATGCTGCTGCATTTCATGGACACGATTCCGGTGCAGTGTGGGATGAGAAAAAAAGAGATTTCCTGTGGGGATCTGGAAAAACAGATCCGGAACGCGTTCCCGGAGATCGGCTGGGTATCCGCAGAACTGACCGGCACAAGGCTTACAGTCCATGTGCGGGAAAATGACGGGATCCTGAAGGCGGAGACCGGATCAGATGCGCCCTGTGAGCTCACAGCAGGATCAGATGGCACCGTGACAAAGATCATCGTCCGGAACGGGATTGTCAGGGTGAAAGCCGGGGACGAGGTGAAAACCGGGGATATCCTGGTCTCGGGGAAGCTTCCGATCTACGATGATTCCGAGACACTTGTGAAGACAAACTTAGTCCATGCGGATGCGGAAGTCTACGCAGAAACAACGAGAACGGTTACATGGAAGATCCCGGTTGTGGAGGAGATCCGTGCGGGAACAGGAAAGAAACGCATGGGCGTGTTCTTTAAATTTCTGGATACGGAATTCTGTTTCCTGATGCCGGACCTAAAAAAAGAAAGCAGCTGGGAACTTTTCATGGAAGAATCCCAGCTCAGATTTTCGAAAAATTTTTACCTTCCGGTCTACGGCGGGATCCTCGCTGCCAGGGAATATATTCCCTACGAAAAAGTCCTCACAAAATCAGAAGTTTCGGATTCTGCTGACCGGTATTTGAACGAATATATGCAAAATCTCACCGAAAAAGGTATACAAATCCTTGGTAGTGATGTTAAAATAGAGAGAAGTGAATCACACTGGAAGATTCATGGAACACTGACGGTGGTGGAGGACATCGCGAAAGAATCCCCCATGCCGGAAGATCAGGAGGAGATTCAGACAGTAGATGAGCATCATTGAGACAATCATAGACATTCCGGCAGAACATGAACGGAAAGTCTGCGGACAGTTTGACAGTTATCTGAAAAAAATCGAGCGGACACTTCACGTATCCATGGTGGCGCGGGACGGAGAGATCAAGGTCATCGGACCGGATCACGCAGTAAAGCGCGCAAAGAGCGTGTTTTCGACACTTCTGGAGCTCTCGAAGCGCGGCGAGGAGATCGGGGAACAGAACGTGGACTACGCTCTGGCGCTATCCTTTGACGATAAGGATACGGAAATGCTTTCCCTGGACCGCGATATCATCTGTCACACCATAAATGGAAAACCGGTAAAACCGAAGACTCTTGGACAGAAGCAGTATATCGATCTGATCCGGAAAAAGATGATCGTGTTCGGCGTGGGACCTGCGGGAACCGGAAAAACGTATCTTGGCATGTCCATGGCAATCCAGGCCTTTAAGAATGGAGAGGTGGGCAGGATCATCCTGACACGTCCGGCCATCGAGGCGGGAGAGAAATTAGGCTTCCTTCCGGGCGACCTTCAGAGCAAGATCGATCCGTACCTGCGCCCACTTTACGACGCCCTCTACCAGATCATGGGCGCGGACAGCTATCTTCACAATTCAGAGAAAGGCCTGATCGAGGTGGCGCCTCTCGCCTACATGCGCGGACGTACCTTAGATAACGCCTTTATTATCCTGGATGAGGCCCAGAATACGACCCAGGCACAGATGAAAATGTTCCTTACAAGGATCGGTTTCGGTTCCAAGGTCATCATCACCGGCGACCAGTCCCAGAAGGATCTGCCTGCAGGCCAGGTATCCGGCCTCGACGTGGCGCTTAAGGTACTGAAGAATATCAACGATATCGGAATCTGCCGATTCTCCAACGAGGACGTGGTAAGACATCCGCTTGTCCAGAAGATCGTAAAGGCATATGATGAATATGAAGGCCGTGAGAAACCGGAGAGAAGATCTTACACGGAACATGGAAAAAGCGGCCGGGAAGGACGGGAACAGAGATGACAGTGACAGTGGAGTACGAAGCGGAGGAAAAACTGGATCTTCCGTACGAAGAGATCATTAAAAACGTGATCGAGGAATCCCTGGATTATGTAGAATGCCCGTATGACGCGGAGGTGAATGTCCTCCTTACGGATAATGCCGGGATCCACCAGATCAACCTTGATATGCGCGGGATCGACAACCCGACAGACGTTCTGTCGTTCCCGATGTGCGATTTTGAGACACCGGGTGACTTTTCCCATCTTGAAGAAACACCGGAGGAATACTTTGACCCTGACACAGGGGAGTTACTTATGGGGGATATCGTAATTTCCGTGGACAAGGTGAAAGAGCAGGCTGAGAAGTATGGCCACTCTCAGACGAGAGAGCTGGCATTCTTAGTAGCGCACAGCATGCTTCATTTATCCGGCTACGACCATATGGAGGATGAGGAGCGGATCCAGATGGAGGACATGCAGAGAGAAATTCTGGAACGGAGGGGTTACAGGAGATGAGAAAACGGGGCAGAGCATTTATTATTGGTATTGGAATCATGATGGCAGCGGCAGCTCTTTCCGGGTGCGGAAAGAAGGCTGAGGAAGCAGCTGTGACAACGGAGGCGCCCACAGAGACGCCGGAAGAGACGAAGACCATCGTTCTTGAGACAGAACCGACGACGGAGGCGGAGACGGAGCCGGAAGGCCCGGAGGAGCGCAAAGAGGTCGACGGAAAGATCCAGAGTTACCTGACCGGTGAGATGGTGGACGTGGCGAAGGCCAACAGACGGCCTGTCGCGGTCATGATGAGCAATGATAAGGCATCCCTGCCTCAGTACGGCATCAACCGGGCAGATGTGGTCTACGAGGCGCCGGTGGAGGGCGATATGAACCGCTACATGGCGATCTTCGAGGACTATGATGATATCGAGCGGATCGGTTCCGTCAGAAGCTGCCGTACCTACTATACATATTTCGCGAGAGAGTACGATGCGATCTATGCCCACTACGGACAGAGCACCTTCGCAGTTCCGTATCTGAAAAATGTGGACAACATCAACGGTGTCGATGGCACAGGCGGAAATGCGTTCTACCGCACAAAGGACAAGAAGGCACCGCATAACGCCTATACAAGTGGCGCGAAATTAAATAAGACCATCGGCCAGCTGGGCTACCGCACTTCCTACAGCGATACCTACACGGGACATTTCCAGTTCTCGAAGAATGCGTATGTCCCGGCGGAATCCGACGCGAAGGACGCGTACAAGTTCTACCCGTCCTACACGATGAATAATCCGTGGTTCGAGTACAATGAGAGTGACGGAAAGTATCACCGTTTCCAGTACGGCGGAAAGCACAACGGCGACGGCGGGCAGATTGCGGTCAATAATGTCATTTTCCAGTATGTGGAGTGGGGACATTACGCCAGCACTGATTACCTCAATATCAATGTCCATAAGGGCGGAGCGGGTTATGTATTTACAGGCGGAAAGTGCGTTCCTGTGTCCTGGAAGAAGGACGGGGACTTCGGACCGACCCGCTACTATGACTCTGAAGGAAAGGAAGTCATGCTTAACAAAGGAAAGACCTGGATCTGCATTGTAGGCGCAGACAGGTACAGTAAAGCTGAGATTTATGGAAAGTAACAGACAGAAAAAGAAAAAGGAATCCAATTTCGTTGTCCAGGGAAGTATCCTGGCAGTGGCATCTATCGTCGTGAGGATCATCGGAATCGCTTACCGTATTCCGATGATCAACATCATCGGCGATGAAGGAATGGGATATTACGGAACAGCATTTAATGTATACAATATTGCACTGCTTCTCTCATCCTACAGCCTGCCCCTCGCTGTGTCGAAAATGGTTTCCGCGAGACTTGCGGGAAAGCAGTACCGGAACGCAGCGAGAATCTTACGCGCGGCGCTCTGTTATGCCACCATCGTGGGTGCCTTTGCGGCTGCGGTGATCTGGTTCGGTGCTGATTTCTTCGCGAAAGACGTATTTTTTATGCCCTATGCGGCATTCGCGCTAAGGACATTAGCCCCGACGGTATGGATCATGGCCTATCTCGGCGTGTTCCGCGGATATTTCCAGGGACAGGGCACCATGGTGCCCACCGCCTTTTCCCAGGTCTTTGAGCAGATCGTAAACGCCATCGTCAGCGTTGCGGCGGGAAGCTTCCTCTTTAACGAGGCGTTAAAGACAGAAGTGTTAAAGAATCAGACGGGAGACGGATATTCCAACGCCTGGGGCGCTGCCGGCGGCACCATCGGTACAGGTGCGGGCGCGTTTACCGCATTGATCTTCCTGCTGTTTTTATTTGCAGCCTGCGCAAAGATGAGAAAGCGCCAGATCAGGAGAGACCAGACGGAGATCCTGGAGAGCTACAGGGACATCACAAGAATCCTGTTCTTCACGGTAGTTCCGGTCATCTTGAGCTCCGCGATCTACAACTTAAACAGCGTGCTGGACAACGGAATCCTTGCGTACAATTTTAAGACTCTCGGACAGGGGGATGAGTTTGCCTCCATTTGGGGTGTGTATACAGGAAAATACCATCTGCTGATCAACGTGCCGATGGCGATCTCAAATGCCCTTTCTTCCTCTCTGATCCCGTCCGTATCAAGGGCGGTGGCTATGGGAGATAAGAAACTTGTGAGAGGGCGCGTGGCATCCGCGATCCGGTTCTCCTGTATCGTTGCGATCCCGTCTACGGTGGGACTCACGGTGCTTGCGGGACCGGTAAACAACCTTTTGTTCTCCGGGGATAATTCCCTGGCGATCCGGATGACGATTTACGGTTCCCTTGCGGTGGTATTCTACTCCGTGTCCACGGTCACAAACGCGATCCTTCAGGGCATCGATAAAATGCGCCTTCCGATCTTCCACGCGGTGATCTCCCTGGTGCTTCACCTGATCGCCCTGGAGATCATGGCTCTCGGATTCCACATGGGAATCTACAGCATGGTATTCTCGAATATCCTGTTCGCGCTCTTCATGGTCTTGATGAACGCGAGATCAATCCGGAAGCTTCTCGGCTACCGGCAGGAGATGAAGAAAACGGTGATCATTCCGGTGATCGCCTCCGCGGTGATGGGAATCTTCACCTTCGGTTCCTACCAGCTCGCGCATCTCGCGGTGAAGAGCAACGCGATTTCTACGTTGTTTGCGATGATGATCGCAGTAGTTGTTTATGGCGTGCTGCTTATTAAGCTTGGGGCATTGTCCGCGGCAGAGTTAAAGACGATGCCGGGCGGAACGAAGCTCCTGAGAGTGTTCAGAAAACTGCATCTGATGTAGAGGCGGAAAGTACAGAAATAAACCGGGACAGCTGACTGTCAGTGCATGGACAAAAATTTGGTTTTTATGTGTTTAAAAATAGAAAAGAAAGCAGATAATACTTTCAAAGGAGGAATATTCCTATGAAAAAGTATGTATCCTGCTTTCTTTTCTTTTTCTTACTGACATCCGCGAGCTTGATCACATTGTTTCTCATGACGGTCGGGGAGGAAGCCCAGAGGGCGGAAGAGGTACAGATGCAGGAATCTGTGGAGGAACCGGTATTTGCGAAGGAGACAAAAGAGGAGATCCATGTGGTCTTGAATATGGAGCAGGTTGAAAATCAGACCGTGGCGGAGGATGAGGAACGGTATTTCCTTGTGGCGGAGGAAGGTTATCTCATCGTTTATGATAAAGGACAGGAGACCACAGACCTCTTCACCCATATGCCCCTGGCGGAATTCCCGGCGGAGGAGCAGGAGCGGCTGATGACGGGGATCTGGTTTCCGACAATGGCTGAAATTTTCAGTTATCTGGAGTCTTACAGCAGTTAAAATTTCGCCCGGAAAGTCAATTTGAGGTACTTTTTGCCTGAAATGGGTAAGATGCGGAACAGTTACTACTTGAAATTTTTGCGTCAGGTCGATATACTAGTATAAAAATTGTGTAATTGCCTGGCAGGTCTGCGCATTTGCTGCGCTGACTGTGAGAAAACTTGGCGAAATTGTTTGATACTGGGGCAGTAGTCTTAAAGTCTGGAAATCGGTCTCAGATCACAGGAGAAACCGGAGACAGGGAGAAAAAGAATGGCGGAGAACTTTAGAGGACGGAAAGGAATCATTATCGGCGGCGGCGCATCGGGACTTATGGCTGCGATCACGGCGGCAGAGCAGGGCGCGGCTGTTACAGTAATCGAGCACACGGCCCGTCCGGGAAAGAAGATCCTGTCCACAGGAAACGGAAAATGCAATCTG
This sequence comes from Clostridium sp. AM25-23AC, assembly GCF_003435125.1. NCBI lineage: Bacteria > Bacillati > Bacillota > Clostridia > Eubacteriales > Clostridiaceae > Clostridium > Clostridium sp. AM25-23AC. The sequence continues at coordinate 9,457 of NZ_QWGI01000014.1, forward strand.
ACGAACCTCTATATGGATCCGTCCTTCTACCGGAGCGATGAAAAGGGCTTTTGGGGGACTGCGATCCGAAATTTCCCGCCGAAGGCAGCAGTCGCGTTCTTTCGGAATCTCGGAGTCCTGACCATGGACCGCGGCGGATATATCTACCCTATGTCCGGTCAGGCGCAGACGGTTCTGGATGCACTTTTAAGGGGTGCGAAAAGAGCCGGCGTTAAGATCGTCACCGGGTGCGAAGTGGAAAAGGCGGGAAGAAAAAAAGAACACTTTGAGGTCACAACGAATCTGGGAACCTTCACAGGGGATTTCCTGATCCTCGCCTGTGGATCGAAGGCAGCAAAGGCTACCGGATCCGACGGTAGCGGCTATGAGCTGGCGAAGCAGTTCGGACACCGGATCATAAAGCCTCTCCCGGCGCTCGTACAGCTCCGCTGTGAGGGAGATCTTCTCCCAAAAGCGTCCGGTGTCCGGGTGGATGCCCTTGTGAGCATCCAGACGGCGGATGGAAAGACGGCAGCAAAGGACCGCGGGGAACTGCAGATTACAGACTACGGAATCTCCGGCATTCCGGTATTTCAGGTGAGCCGGTACGCCGCAAAACTGCTGGACCAGAAAAAGAAAGTTCTGGCATCTTTAAATTTTCTGCCGGATCTTGATGAGACGAAGGTCCGGTATCTCTTGAGAGAACAGCGGGAAGTCCTTTCCGGGGAAACGGCGGAGGACTTTTTAAGCGGTATTTTTAATAAGAAATTAGCGTCGGTGCTTTTGAAGGCGGCGAAGATCCAGACGGACAAAAAAGCGGGTCTTCTGACATCGGAGGAGCTGGAACGTCTGGGTGCCACGATCCGGGAATTTAAGATCCCGGTGAAGGAGACAAATTCCTTTGAACAGGCCCAGATCTGCACCGGTGGTGTCGACACGGCAGAGATAGAAGTGGAGACCATGCAGTCGAAACGTGTTCCCGGCCTTTATATAGTCGGGGAGCTCCTGGATGTAGATGGAATCTGCGGCGGATATAATTTACAGTGGGCATGGTCCTCCGGGTACGCAGCCGGATGCCATGTGGCAGCAGGAATCGTTCCCGGGTATTTAAAAAACAGCCGTGCAGCAGGAAAAACGATGACGTTTTCCGGTGCGGAGGGAAACAGGACCCAGGGAAAACAGGAAAGGAAAAAACATACATATGATCCGGATCAATCAGCTCACACTTCCCGTGGACCACGGGGAAGAGGCCATAAAGAAAAAGGCGGCAAAGCTTCTAAAAGTCGATGAATCGGCGATCGGGGAGATCAGGATCGTCCATAGATCCATCGACGCGAGAAAGAAGCCGCAGCTGTTATTCAGCTATATTGTAGATGTGATGCTCGCGAACAGTAAAAGAGAAGGTACTGTCATCAAAAAGGCGGCGAACCAGAACATCCGGGCCGAAGGCTTCCGTCCATATGCGTACCCGGAGCACGGAACTGCGGAAATGAAAAAGCGCCCGGTGATCATCGGCGCCGGTCCTGCCGGAATGTTCGCGGCCCTGGCACTCTCCGAGAACGGCTGCGCTCCGATCCTTTTGGAGCAGGGAGATGCCGTGGAGGAGAGGACGAAAAGAGTAGAAGATTTCTGGAAGAACGGGGATGAGGCCCTGGATATCCGATCCAACGTCCAGTTCGGAGAGGGCGGAGCCGGAACATTCTCCGACGGAAAGTTAAATACACTGGTAAAGGATACCTCGGGAAGAAACGGGAAAGTTCTCTCCACGTTTGTGGAGATGGGAGCCGATCCTTCGATCCTTTACGACCATGCCCCACATATCGGAACAGATGTGCTGCGGGGTGTGGTTAAAAATATAAGAAACCGGATCATCGCCGGCGGCGGAGAGGTGCATTTCCGGACGGAAGTCACGAAAATTCTGGAAGAGAATGGAAGAGTCACCGGCGTGATGACTGCAGATGGCGCTGTGATTGAGACAGATCATGTGATCCTGTCCGTAGGACACAGTGCGAGAGACCTGTTCGCGGAGCTTGATCGGATGAAGGTCTTTATGGAACCGAAGCCGTTCGCGGTGGGACTCCGGATCCAGCACCCCCAGGCGCAGATCAATAAGAACCAGTATGGAATGGAGGACGCTGGAAAGCTCGGAGCGGCGCCCTATAAAGTGACGGCAAAGACCACCAGTGGCCGCGGTGTGTATTCATTCTGCATGTGCCCGGGCGGAATGGTGGTGAACGCGTCCTCAGAAAAGGGACATCTCGCTGTCAATGGAATGAGCAATTTTAAGAGAGACAGCGGTATCGCGAACAGTGCCCTGATTGTGGCCATCACCCCGGCGGATTTCCCGGAAGCAGGACCTTTGGGCGGCATCGCGTTCCAGAGAAGCCTGGAAGAGCGTGCGTTCGCCCTCGGCGGAGGAAAGATCCCGATCCAGCTCTACGGCGATTTCGCCGCGAACCGACCGACGGTGGCCCTGGGAGACGTAAATCCTGTGTTTTGCGGAGGTTTCTCCTTCGCGAACTTGCGGGAGCTGATGCCAGAGGCCTTAAACGGAGCGTTTCTGGAAGGAATGGAACAGTTCGGAAGACGGATCAAAGGGTTTGACCGTGCCGATGCTGTCCTTGCGGGAATCGAGAGCCGTACGTCATCACCGCTCAGGATCTGCCGCGATGAGAGCCTTCAGAGCAGTTTGAAAGGGCTTTATCCATGCGGCGAGGGAGCCGGGTACGCCGGGGGGATCACATCGGCGGCCATGGACGGCCTGAAGGTTGCGGAAGAGATCATAAAGCGATATGCGGCGGTCAGGTAGTCAAACGTAAACAGTCAGCAGTGCGTTAAATAGCACTGAGGATTCCGCTGAAAGGAGACTTTTCATATGACAGAGAGAGAATTATTAAAAGATAAAAAGAGAATCGTGATCAAGATCGGATCTTCTTCACTGACACACGCGGAGACAGGCGATCTGAATCTTGCAAAGATCGAGAAGCTTGTCCGCATCATCAGTGACATGAGAGGCATGGGAAAAGAAGTGATCCTTGTTTCCTCCGGTGCCATCGCCACAGGACGCCAGACTCTCGGCGGAAAGAAACCGGAGACGGTTGCCGAGAAACAGGCATACGCAGCTGTGGGCCAGGCACGTCTCATGATGGTGTACCAGAAGCTTTTCTCCGAGTACAACCAGACTGCGGCACAGATCCTGATCACAAAGGCGACGATCCTGGATGATACCTCCCGCACGAACGCGAAGAACACGTTCAATGAACTTTTAAAGCTCGGAACGGTGCCGATCGTAAATGAGAACGATACCGTATCTACATATGAAATTAAATTCGGTGATAACGACAGACTGTCTGCCATCGTTGCAGCCCTCGTGGAAGGCGACCTGCTATTCCTTCTCTCCGATATCGACGGCCTCTACACCGACGATCCGAAGAAAAACCCGGACGCGAAGTTCATCAGCCAGGTGGATGATCTTACCGATGAATTTATGGCTATGGGTAAGGGAACCACAGGAAGTGACGTGGGAACCGGTGGAATGGCGACGAAGCTCCATGCGGCAAAGATCGCGACGGAGAGCGGAGCCGACATGGTGATCGCCAACGCGGACGATCTGGAAGTTATGTGGCGGATCTTAAAGGGCGAGGAGATCGGAACGCTCTTTAAAGCGAATAAGAGCAGTGAATTTGCGCTGTTGGATTATATCCAGAGCATTCACGCGTAATATGGGCTCTGAAAAGAAACTGAGAGGACAAGAGAAACAAATATGAAACAGGAACAGATCGACAGAATCAATGAGCTTTACCATAAATCCCAGGCCGTAGGACTTACGGACGCGGAAAAAGAGGAACAGGCAGCTTTGAGAAAACAGTATGTTGCCGATATCAAGGCGAGCCTCAGAGGCCATTTAAACAATATCTCCATCGTTGAGAAGGATGGCTCCGTGACAGATCTTGGAAAGAAATACGGAAATGTTGGAAAAACAGAAAGCTGATCTTAGAAAAGAAATACGAGGCCAGTTAAGGTTACTGCCGGAGGAAGAAAAAGAGATCCTGGACCGCCAGATCGCGGAGCGGGTCCTGACTCTTCCCGCGGTCACTGATGCCGGGGCAGTTTACGGATATGCGTCTTTAAACTGGGAGACTGGGACTGCGGAGATCTTAAAAGAGCTTTGGAAGAAAAAATGCATTGTCTGCCTTCCAAGAGTCATGGGTGAGACGATGGAGTTTTTCGTGACTGACTCAGAGGATGATCTCACTGAGGGCGCGTTTCACATTATGGAGCCTAAGAACGGATGCCGGAGCGCAGAAGAGTACCATTCGGAAAAGATGGACCAGGAATTTCATCAGAAATCCAGGTATATTTTTTCGACAGCACCGATCCTGGTGCCGGGCATGGGATTTACGGAAAACGGCGTCCGCCTTGGAAAAGGCGGCGGATATTATGACCGGTATCTGGAGACGCATCCCGGTCATAAGACCATTGCCCTGGCATACGAGTTCCAGATCCTTCATGAGCTCCCGGCGGAGCCGTATGACAAGAGCGTGGATATGATCGTGACAGAAAAACGGGTGATCCGGTGCAGCATTAAGTAACAACATACAGACTGATATTTTTTGGACCGAAAATACCGTATGATACATTGCATGATCAGGCTCATAAATCAGGGAGGAAACAGTCATGTTAATAGAAATCGGACAGAAAGCAAAAGAAACTTCCTATATCCTCGGAAAAATGGGGACAGACTTAAAGAACGCGGGACTTCTGGCTGCGGCCCAGGAGATCTTGGATGAAGAGGATGAGATCTTAAAAGCCAACGCGGCGGATGTCGCAAAAGCGAAAGAAAGAGGAATGGCTCCGGGACTTGTGGACCGCCTGGAGCTGAACCACAAGCGGATCGAGGGAATCGTGGAGGGCATGCGCCAGGTCGTAGGTCTCGAGGATCCGGTGGGAGAGGTGATCTCCATGAAGAGGCGCCCGAACGGACTCTTGATCGGCCAGAAACGGGTGCCCTTCGGTGTTATCGGAATCATCTACGAGGCGAGACCGAACGTTACGGCAGATGCTTTTGCGCTCTGCTTTAAGACGGGAAACGCTGTGATCCTTCGCGGCGGCAGCGACGCGCTGGAATCCAACAAAGCCATCGTCACAGCGATCAGGAATGGTTTAAAGAAGGAAGGAATCCCGGAGGATGCCATCTCCCTGATTGAGGACACAAGCCATGAGACCGCGAGAGAGTTCATGCGGATGAACGGATATCTCGATGTCCTGATCCCGAGAGGCGGGGCAGGTCTGATCCGTACCGTTGTGGAGAACAGCACGGTTCCGGTGATCGAGACGGGTACCGGAAACTGTCATATCTATGTGGACGAGAGCGCGGATTTCGATATGGCGTTAGATATCATCTTTAATGCGAAGACCCAGAGGATCGGTGTCTGCAACGCCTGCGAATCCACCTTGGTACATAGAAAGATCGCAAAGGAATTCCTGCCGCTGATGAAAAAGCGTCTCGATGAGAAAAACGTGGAGATACGCGCTGACGAGGGGGCCCGCTCCATCGTGCCGGAATTTACGGCGGCCACAGAGGAAGACTGGGGAAAAGAGTACCTGGATTATATTCTTTCCTGCAAGATCGTGGACTCCGTGGATGAGGCTATCGCCCATATCAACCGGTACAATACGGGACATTCCGAGGCCATCGTGACAAAGGACTACGAGAACGCCCAGAAATTCTTAAATGAGGTGGATGCGGCGGCAGTTTATGTCAATGCCTCCACGAGATTTACTGACGGATTTGAGTTCGGCTTCGGCGCTGAGATCGGTATCAGCACCCAGAAGCTCCATGCGAGAGGACCGATGGGACTTCTGGCGCTGACATCCACGAAGTATATTATTTACGGGGATGGACAGATCCGCAAATAGAAATACAGGCTGTAAAGCATTCCGGCGGATTTCCGCTGACGTTGGTCATGGGCGGAGAAGTAAAAAACAACGTAACTGTTCAGTAGGTCTGCGCACTTGCTGCGCTGACCGTAAGAAAACATAGGCTGGAAGGCAAAAATCCCATCAGCGAAGCTGATCTGGAATGGATTTTTGCACGTAACTATGAAGGTACTGAATAGCTACAAAACAACAAGGTTGCATTTTCGGGGAATCTTGGGTATAATCATTCAGGACAGTTCAGCCAGGGACGTTTATGCCAAAAAGAGAACGGCTGAACATAAAGGTTTATAAAAATAGTTGGAGAAATATCAGAATGACAGATAAAAATATTATCGCAGGTGCCCCGACAGAGGAACCTGCGAGACAGCAGTACTTTATGGAACAGGTGAAGAAGCTCGTGGAGGCGGAGAGCGCGAAAAAAGGCCGTCCGCTCACCTGTTTTATCAACACCTTCGGGTGCCAGATGAATGCCAGAGACTCCGAAAAACTCCTTGGAATCTTAAAGGAAGCCGGTTATGAGGAGGGAACCGATGAGAATTCAGATTTCGTCCTCTACAATACATGCACCGTTCGTGAGAACGCGAACTTAAAGGTTTATGGCCGCCTTGGATATTTAAGCGGTGTAAAGAGAAAGAACCCGGATATGATGATCGCCCTCTGCGGCTGCATGATGCAGGAGCCGGAGGTAGTCGCAAAGATCAAGAAGAGCTACCGCCATGTGGACCTGATCTTTGGAACCCACAATATCTTCAAGCTTGCGGAGCTGCTCTACGAGCGCTTCATGGAGAAGAAGATGGTGGTCGATGTATGGGAAGGAACAAACGAGATCGTGGAGGAACTCCCGATCGAGAGAAAGTATCCGTTCAAATCTGGTGTCAACATCATGTTCGGCTGCAACAACTTCTGCAGCTACTGCATCGTGCCGTATGTGCGCGGACGCGAGAGAAGCAGAGAGCCGGAAGATATTATCAAGGAGATCGAGGGTCTTGTAGCTGACGGTGTCGTGGAAGTCATGCTTCTGGGACAGAACGTCAACTCCTACGGAAAGAACCTGGAACAGCCAATCACATTTGCGGAACTCCTGAGAAGAGTGGAAAAGATCGAGGGACTTGAGCGGATCCGCTTCATGACTTCTCATCCGAAGGATCTCTCCGATGAACTCATCGAGACCATGAAGAACTCCAAAAAGATCTGCAGCCATTTGCATCTTCCGCTTCAGTCTGGCAGCAGTGAGATCTTGAAGAGGATGAACCGCAAATACTCGAAGGAACAGTACCTCGCCCTGGTGGAGAAGCTCCGTGCGGCGATGCCGGATATTTCCCTGACCACCGATATCATCGTGGGATTCCCGGGAGAGACAGAGGAGGACTTCGAGGAGACCATGGATGTGGTGAGAAAAGTGCGTTACGACAGTGCTTTCACCTTCATCTACTCCAAACGTACCGGAACACCGGCGGCTGCTATGCCAAACCAGGTTCCGGAGGACGTGGTAAAGAACCGTTTCGACCGCCTGCTTAAGGAGGTCCAGGACATCGCGGCTGAGGTCGTAAAGCGCCACGAGGGAACAGTACAAAAAGTCCTTGTGGAGGAGATCGATACTCACGAGGCAGGCTTTGTGACAGGAAGACTTTCCAACAACACAGTCGTACATTTCGCTGGAGACGCATCTCTGATCGGAAAGATCGTTGATGTCTCCTTGGACGAGGCAAAGGGATTCTACTATATGGGATCTCTTGTAAAATAAGATGAAACACATGTGACGCCCGGAGCCGAGTGCTTCGGGCGCTGTGGGCATGTTAAGGAATAGGAGAAAAGACGTGGGACAGATTTCACCAATGATGACACATTATCTCGAAACAAAAAAACAGTATCCGGACTGTATCCTTTTTTACCGGTTGGGTGATTTCTACGAGATGTTTTTTGAGGATGCCAAGACGGTTTCAAGAGAACTGGAACTGACACTGACGGGAAAGGACTGCGGCCTGGAAGAGCGGGCACCGATGTGCGGTGTGCCATTCCACGCGGTGGAAGGTTATCTCACGAGACTTGTCCAGAAAGGCTATAAGGTCGCTATCGCGGAGCAGATGGAGGACCCGAAGCTCGCAAAGGGCCTCGTAAAGCGCGAAGTCATCCGCGTTGTGACACCGGGAACCATCACGAGCTCCCAGGCCCTGGATGAGACAAAGAACAACTACCTGATGGCGGTTGTGTATACTGGAAACAATTACGGAATTGCGACGGTCGACATTACGACCGGCGATTTTTTTGTTACAGAAGTGACGAGCGAGCGGGCACTGCTTGATGAGATCAATAAGTTCACACCGTCGGAGCTCGTGTGCAACGAGGCACTCTTTATGTCCGGGCTGGACATGGATGAGTTAAAAGAACGGTATCATTTTGCCGTGACCGCCCTGGAAAACAGGTTTTTCTCGGACGATGACTGCAGAAAGATCTTAAAAGAGCACTTCCATGTGATGAGTCTGGAAGGACTGGGCCTGGGCGACTACGAGAACGGAATGATCGCCTCCGGTGCTGTTCTTCAGTACCTCTATGAGACGCAGAAGAATGACCTGTCCCATCTGACGAAGATCACACCGTATACGACAGGTCAGTTCATGATGATCGACACCTCCACGAGACGAAATCTGGAGTTAGTTGATACCTTAAGGGAAAAACAGAAGCGCGGATCCCTGCTCTGGGTTCTCGATAAGACAAAGACGGCCATGGGAGCGAGACTTCTCCGTTCTTTTATTGAACAGCCGCTGATCGATAAAGAGGAGATCGAGCGCCGTCAGCAGGCCATCGAGGAACTGAACATGAACTATATTTCCAGGGAGGAGATCCGGGAATACTTAAATTCCGTCTACGACCTGGAACGCCTCATGGGCCGCATCAGTTACAAGACAGCGAACCCGAGAGACCTTCTCTCCTTTAAGAATTCCCTGGAGATGCTGCCGTATATCAAAGATATTCTCGGAGAATTCTCCTGCGAGCTCTTAAAAAAGATGAATGAGGACCTGGACCCGCTCCGGGACCTCTATGAGCTGATCGACCGCTCCATTGTCGACGAGCCGCCGATCACGGTCCGCGAGGGAAACATCATCAAGGACGGATACAGCGAGGAAGCCGACAAGTACCGGAAGGCGAAGACTGAGGGGAAGGCATGGCTGGCGGATCTTGAGACGGAGGAGAAGGAAAAGACAGGGATTAAAAATCTGAAGATCAAGTACAACAAGGTGTTCGGCTACTATTTTGAGGTGACGAACTCCTTCAAGGACTTAGTTCCGGAGTACTTTATCCGTAAACAGACGCTGACAAACGCAGAGCGGTACACCACAGACCGCCTGAAAGAGCTGGAAGACATCATCATGGGCGCGGAGGACCGCCTCTACACCTTAGAGTATGACCTGTTCTGCGACGTGCGTGATCAGATCGCGGCGGAAGTCCTGCGGATCCAGAGTACCGCGAAGGCTATTGCGGGCATTGACGTGTTCACATCCCTGTCCACGGTGTCCATGAGAAATAACTATGTGAAGCCGAAGATCAACGAAAAAGGCGTTATCAACATCAAGAACGGACGCCATCCGGTGGTTGAGAAGATGATCAAGGACAGTCTGTTTGTCGCAAACGATACATATCTGGACAATGGAAAGAACAGGATCTCCGTCATCACGGGACCGAACATGGCCGGTAAGTCCACCTATATGAGACAGACAGCCCTCATCGTCCTCATGGCACAGATCGGAAGCTTTGTCCCGGCGGACGAGGCTAACATTGGAATCTGCGACAGGATCTTTACGAGAGTCGGCGCCTCCGATGACCTGGCTTCCGGCCAGAGTACGTTTATGGTTGAGATGACAGAGGTGGCGAATATCCTGAGAAACGCCACAAAGAACAGTCTTCTTGTCCTCGATGAGATCGGCCGAGGTACGAGTACCTTCGATGGCCTGTCCATTGCCTGGGCGGTCATCGAGCACATCAGCAACCCGAAGATCCTCGGCGCGAAGACATTGTTTGCGACTCATTACCATGAGCTCACGGAACTTGAGGGAACCATAAGCGGAGTTAACAACTACTGTATCGCCGTTAAGGAACAGGGGGACGATATCGTGTTCCTCAGAAAGATTGTAAAGGGCGGAGCAGACAAGAGTTACGGAATCCAGGTAGCGAAGCTTGCGGGAGTACCGGAGCCGGTCATCGCCCGTGCGAAGGAACTCGTGGAGGAGCTTGCCAGTGCCGACATCACGGCCCAGGCAAAGGAGATCGCCCAGATGAGTGCGTCCCCGCAGCACAAGGCGGTGGCAAAGCCGGACGAGGTGGATCTCAACCAGATGTCGATCTTCGATACGGTGAAGGATGACGATATCATAAAGGAACTCGGGGATCTGGAGCTTTCCAGCATGACCCCGATCGATGCGTTGAATACGCTGTACAGACTGCAGACGAAGCTTAAGAACCGCTGGCAGTAATGATACGAAAAAACCTTGTGGGTGCGGGTTTTCGCATGAAACGGCATGAAAGACAAATACCAGCGAGGGTAAAATATGAAAGAGAGGGAGAGAGACTATGCCGATTCAGGTGCTGGATCAGAGTACGATCAACCAGATCGCTGCGGGAGAGGTTGTGGAGCGGCCTGCTTCCGTGGTGAAAGAGTTAATGGAAAACGCCATTGATGCCGGTTCCACGGCGATCACCGTGGAGATCCGTCAGGGCGGTATCGGGTTTATCCGGATCACGGACAATGGATGCGGGATCAAGAAGGAAGAGCTTCCGTTAGCGTTTCTTCGCCACTCCACCAGTAAGATCCGGACAGCGGAAGATCTGCTCACGGTCTCTTCCCTTGGATTCCGTGGCGAGGCACTTTCCAGTATCGCGGCCGTCTCTCAGGTGGAACTGATCACAAAGACCTCTGGCAGCCTCACGGGATCCAGATACAGGATCGAAGGCGGCGAGGAGAAAGGCCTTGAGGAGATCGGTGCGCCGGACGGAACCACATTTATCTCCAGGAACCTCTTTTTCAACACACCTGCCAGACGGAAATTTTTGAAGACGGAGACCACGGAAGGGGCACACGTGACAGATCTCGTGGAAAAGATCGCCCTGTCCCACCCAGAGATCTCCATCCGGCTTATCGTGAATAACCAGAGCCGTCTCCACACCTCGGGGAATCACAACCTGAAAGACATTATCTACACCGTCTACGGGAGGGAGATCGCGGCAAACCTTCTCCCGGTGGAGGTGTCAAACGGAATCGTGAAGATCTCCGGATTTATCGGAAAGCCGGTGATCGCCCGGGGAAACAGAAATTTTGAGAATTATTTCATCAACGGGCGGTACATTAAGAGCGGACTCGTGTCCAAGGCCATCGAGGACGGGTACAAGAGCTATATGATGCAGCACAAATATCCCTTCACGCTGCTGCACCTCACCGTGGAGCCGGAGTTTATCGATGTGAACGTACATCCGTCAAAGATGGAGCTTCGCTTCAAGGACGGTGAGAACATGTACCGGGTGATCTGCCAGGCGGTGGTGGACGCCCTTTCCGGGAAAGAATTGATTCCGAACGTGAGCCTCATGTCGGAGCGGGAAGAGCGCGAGCTTGAGAAAAAAGAGACTGCCGCGGCGGGAAATCCGATCCCGGGAAGCGGGATGAGTGAGCCCGTAAAGAACGCCCGCGGTCCGGAACCTTTTGAGCACCGGCGCATGGAAGCCATGGGCATCCGCGAGGAACGACCGGCCTACGGGGAGAAGAAGCAGAAGAGCGAATGGATCCTGCCGCCGAAACCGCTGACAAGGGAACTGCCGCCGGAACGCGCACAGGCACAGCAGCCAAACGAGACAGGAGCGGCAGCGATGCCTGCGGATTTGGAAGAGAAAGCTCCGGAGACGACAGGTGCGGCTTTGGCTGCGAAGAAAGCGGTCCCGGCTGAGAAAGAAGCACCTCTGGCAAAGAAGGAAGCGCCTCCTAAGCAGATGGAGATGTTCGACAACCGCCTTCTCTCGGAAACCGCGAGAAAGCGCCACCGTCTGATCGGTCAGGTTTTCGAGACTTACTGGCTTGTGGAGTACGACGGCAGTCTCTACATTATCGACCAGCATGCCGCCCACGAGAAGGTCCTCTTCGAGAAGAACTTCGCGTCCCTAAAGACGAGGGAATACACCTCCCAGCTCGTGAGCCCGCCGATCATCCTGACACTTTCCTTACAGGAGGCGGATCTCTTAAAACGCCACATGAAGGTGTTTACGGACATTGGCTTCGAGATCGAGCCTTTCGGCGGAAACGAGTACGCGGTGCGGGCGGTGCCGGACAATCTGTTCTCCCTGGCGAAAAAGGACCTTCTGATGGAACTCATCGACGGACTCTCCGATGAGAGTATGGGAAAGAATGTGGAGTCCATCTACGACCGGATCGCCACCATGTCCTGCAAGGCGGCGGTAAAGGGAAACAACGAGCTGTCCTTCGCCGAAGCGGATAAGCTCATCGATGAACTGTTAAAACTGGAGAATCCATATAACTGCCCGCACGGAAGACCGACGATCGTCGCGATCAGCAAATATGAGATGGAAAAGAAATTCAAGAGGATCATATAATGAAAAAGCCTTTGATCATAATCACCGGGCCGACGGCGTCCGGAAAGACCGCCCTGTCGGTGGAACTCGCGAAAAAGGTCGGCGGCGAGATCATCAGCGCCGATTCCATGCAGGTGTACCGCCACATGGATATCGGTTCCGCAAAGGTGACGAAGGAGGAGATGGACGGTGTCAGACATCACCTGATCGATGTTCTGGATCCGTGGGATGAATTTAACGTGGTCGTTTTCCAGAGACTCGCAAAGCAGGCCATGGAGGAGATCTACGCCGCCGGACATATCCCGATCATCGCTGGAGGCACCGGCTTTTATATCCAGGCACTGGTGAACGATATCGATTTTACGGAAAATGACAGTGATACGGGATACAGGGAAGAATTGGAGTGTCTGGCGGCAGAAAAAGGCGCGTCCTGCCTTCACGATATGTTAAAGGAAGTGGACCCGGAGTCCGCAGAGGCGATCCACGAGAACAACGTGAAGCGTGTAATCCGCGCCCTGGAGTTTTACAAGAAAACCGGGACAAAGATATCCGAACATAACGAGGCGGAGCGGCAGAAAGAATCGCCATACAACTTCGCTTACTATGTACTGAACATGGATCGCGAACGCCTGTATCAGAGGATCGACCTGCGGGTGGATCTCATGATGAAGAACGGCCTGCTGGCGGAAGTGGAAAAGTTGAAGGAGATGGGCTGCACGAGAGATATGGTGTCCATGCAGGGGCTTGGATACAAAGAGATCCTGGATGCCCTGGATGGAACGATCTCCTTAGATGAGGCGGTCTACATCATTAAGCGCGACACCAGACACTTCGCGAAGCGCCAGCTCACCTGGTTTAAGAGAGAAAAAGAAGTTACCTGGGTGGATCAGGGAAACTTTGATTTTGATAGAGAAAAGATCCTCGTGTGGATGCTTGAGGATCTGCGCGAAAGAAACATTATGGCAGTTAGAAAAAAGGAGAAATCATGGAACTTATAAAGATGTACGGAGAGCTTGGAATCTCTGAGAAGGTTTTAAATTATGGAAGAGAGATCGAGAAAAGCCTGCACGACCGTTTCGAGGCCATCGATAAGACAGCAGAATACAATCAGTTAAAGGTCATTAAAGCCATGCAGGAGGCGAGAGTCAGCGATATCCATTTCGCCGGAACTACGGGATACGGCTACAATGACCTTGGACGTGACACGTTGGAGGAAGTCTATGCGAAGGCATTCCACGGCGAGGACGCCCTTGTCCGCCCACAGCTGATCTCCGGAACCCATGCGCTTACCATTGCTCTTTCCGGAAATCTCCGCCCGGGTGATGAGATCCTTTCCCCGGTAGGAAAACCGTACGATACTTTAGAGGAAGTCATCGGAATCCGTGATTCTGTCGGTTCCTTAAAGGAGTTCGGCATTACCTACAGCCAGGTGGATCTTCTTCCGAACGGTGATTTCGACTTTGAGAACATCAAAAAAGCTATCAATGAGCGAACAAAACTCATCGAGATCCAGCGCTCCAAGGGATATGCCACAAGACCAACCTTATCCGTAAAGCGTATCGGCGAGCTGATCTCCTTTATCAAGTCTATCAAGCCGGATGTGATCTGCATGGTAGATAACTGCTACGGCGAGTTCGTGGAGGAGATGGAGCCGACAGATGTGGGAGCGGACATGATCGTCGGTTCCTTAATTAAGAACCCGGGCGGCGGACTTGCCCCGATCGGCGGCTATATCGTCGGACGGAGGGACTGCGTGGAGCGGGCGGCATACCGCCTGACAGCTCCGGGTCTCGGAAAAGAGGTTGGTGCCAGCCTCGGTGTCAGCCAGTCTCTCTACCAGGGACTTTTCCTGTCTCCGACCGTTGTTGCGGGTGCATTAAAGGGCGCGATTTTCGCAGCAAACGTGTACGAGAAGCTGGGCTTCGGCGTCGTTCCGAACGGCACTGAGAGTCGTCACGATATCATCCAGGCCATCACCTTCGGAACACCGGAAGGCGTCATCAAGTTCTGCGAGGGCATCCAGGCGGCAGCGCCGGTGGACAGCTTCGTGACTCCGGAGCCGTGGGCGATGCCGGGATACGATTCTGATGTCATCATGGCAGCAGGAGCGTTCGTTCAGGGGTCCTCAATCGAACTTTCCGCAGATGGTCCGATCAAGCCGCCGTACGCGGTATACTTCCAGGGCGGACTCACATGGTATCATGCGAAGCTCGGTATCTTAATGTCCCTTCAGAAGTTAGTGGATGCAGGGATCGTGACACTGTAAGAGTGTGAACTTTTTCTTAACTCATTGTTTTTGGGCGTGAAATATGCTAAAATTTCCTGCATAGGCGAAACAAACAGCCGCCGGGACTGACGATCATGCGCAGTTCCAGCGATCGAGAGGAATGAAACAGTATGAAGAGTAAAAGTTCCTGGGCGCTGCTTCTCCTTCTGCTTTCCGGAATCGTTCTGGGAGGCTTTATCGGGGAGATGACAGCGAAGGTGCCGGGACTTTCCTGGTTGAATTTTGGAGAATCCTTTGGTCTTAACGATCCACTGATCCTTAACCTCGGGATCCTCGTGATCACGTTCGGACTCAGCATCCGGATCACGATGGCGAGCATCATCGGCGTGATCATTGCAATTTTAATTTACCATTTTCTGTAGGAAAAGGGGACATCTGCCGTATCGTGTACTTGGAGAGACAGGAAAGGCGGAATGTCAGTATGGAAAAGAAAAATGGAAAGACAATGAAGGGGCTTCCGATCTCAGAACGCCCCTATGAGAAGGTGCTGGAGAAAGGTCCGGTATCCCTCTCGGACGCGGAGCTTCTCTCCGTGATCCTGCGCTCCGGGACGAAAAATATCCCGGTGCGGGACATGGCGGAGGAAATCTTAAATGCCGGAAATCCGCCGGGACTCGCAGGACTTCTCCATGGAACAGTGGAAGACTATAAGGAGATCCGCGGTGTCGGTGAGGTGAAGGCGATCCAGCTTGCCTGTATCGGAGAACTCTCCGCCAGAATCTGGAAGGCGGCGGCATCGGAGAAGACCATCGTCTTTGACGCACCGTCGAAAGTGGCGGCTTTTTATATGGAGGAAATGCGCCATTTAGAGCAGGAGAACTTAAAGCTTCTGCTTCTGAACACGAAAAATATTCTGTTGAGGGACATCACAGTCTCCAGGGGAACGGTGAACGCATCCTGCGCGACACCGCGGGAGATCTATATCGAGGCGCTGCGCTTCAGGGCCTGCGGGATCATCCTGCTCCACAACCATCCCAGCGGGGACCCGGCACCCAGCCGGGAAGACTGCCTCTTCACAGAACGGGTCCGGGAAGCAGGGAGTCTTGTGGGAGTCCCGCTTTTAGACCATATCATTATCGGAGATAATTCCTATGTGAGCCTTAGAGAACGGGGAATTTTTGAAACATGAAAAACAATACGAAATATTTTCTATTTGGACTGTCGCTTCTCTGCGTCTGCATGATCGGAATCACGACCATCAAGGGAAGCATCTTAAACCCGCTGAGAACCGCGGTGGGCTATGTGCTGGTGCCGATCCAGTCCGGCGTGAACCGGGTTGGCGGCGGCCTCTACAATGAACTGAGCAGTGTCGGAAAGCTTAAGACGGCACTGGCGGAGAATGAGACCTTAAAGACGAGAGTGGATGAACTGACGGAAGAGAACACGAGACTCCGCTCCGAACAGTTTGAGTTAGAGCGTTTAAGAAGCCTCTACGAGCTGGATCAGGAGTACATGCAGTACCATAAGATCGGTGCCCGGATCATCGCAAAGGACTCCGGCTCCTGGTTTTCCGTATTTCGCATCGACAAAGGGTCTGATGACGGAATCAAGGAGGACATGAATGTCATCGCAGGCGGCGGTCTTGTTGGCATCGTCACAGACGTGGGCGCGAACTACGCCACGGTCCGCTCCATCATTGATGATTCCAGCCGTGTGAGTGCCATGGCACAGCAGTCCGGGGACTCCTGCATCGTGGCAGGTGATCTGCAGCTCTTTAAAGAGGGCCGCTTAAAGCTTTCTTACATGGAAAAGGACGATGATATCAAGGACGGCGACATGATCGTCACCTCTAATATCAGCGGAAAGTTCCTGCCGGGAATCCTAGTGGGATATGCCACGGACATCACGGTAGACTACAATGACAACCTGACAAAATCGGGATACCTGATTCCTGCCGCGAGGTTCGACAGACTTCAGGAGGTCCTGGTGATCACAGACTTAAAGGATGCGGGGCCGGAGATCAATGAATAGCAATATGAAACGGATCATCGTAAACTTTGTTCTGGTGATTCTGGCATTTATCGTGCAGACGTGTATTTTTCCGCTGCTGCCGTTCCTGGCGGTATACCCAAACCTCATGGTGATCCTGGTGTTCTCCTTTGGATTTATCAGGGGAAGCGCATGGGGGATGGGCTACGGTCTGATCGTAGGACTTTTGATGGATCTGTCATCCGGAGGTCCTTTGGGGTTCCATACGCTTGTCTTTATCTGGATGGGCTATGTAAACGGAATCTGTACAAAATACTATTATGAGGACTATATTACGCTGCCGCTGGTGCTTTCGGCGCTGAACGAAGTATTTTATAATTTCTATCTTTATGTATTCGGCTTTCTGGTGCGGGGAAGATTGAATTTCGGTTATTATTTTATCAATATTATCCTGCCGGAGACGATCTTCACCGTTGTGACAACACTGATCCTGTACCGGCTGTTCCTGTATATCAGCCGCAAACTGGAAGAGATGGAAAAAAGGAGAGACACAACGATTGTTTAACGATTTTTCTGAGATCCTGAAAGAGTTTTTGAAAAAGCTGCTGTCGTCAAGACTTGTGATCCTGTCGGTGGTATTTGTGGGCCTTTATGCGATCCTGGGCATGCGCCTGTTCAAGCTGCAGATCATTGAGGGAGAGCAGTTCCAGGAAAACTATATGGCAAAGACGGAGAAAAAGATCAGTCTTACCGGTACCCGTGGAAATATTTATGACAGAAACGGGAATGTTCTTGCATATAATAAACTGTCGTACAATGTGACGCTTCAGGATAACGGAGATTACAAGAGATCCAATGACAGAAACCGGATGCTTTTAGAGCTTGTCCGGATTTTGAACCGCCATGGCGAGAGCGTGGAAGGTGATTTTTCCATTGGATATGATTCCTCCGGCGAGATGATCTTCACGACAACCAGTGAGACGGCAAGAAGACGTTTCCTGAGCGATTACTACGGATTAAAAAAGACGGACGAGCTGGATGACGCGGAAGGAAAATATCCTTCCGATGTGACGGCGAGGGAAGTCTTTGACGACAGGGTGAAGTACTACGGTCTTGACCAGCTGAAGGATGACAACGGAGCTCCTATCGAGTTCACCGACGAGGAAGCTCTCGGGATCATCAACATCCGCTACACGATGGGACTCACTGCATACCGGAAATATGAGTCCACGACGATCGCCTCCGATGTCAGCAAGGAGACCATGACGGATATCCTGGAAAACTCCGGAAACTTAAAGGGTGCAGAAATCGAGGAATCTACGATCCGTGTATACAATGATAGTGTATATTTTGCGCCGATCATCGGCTATATCGGAAAAGTCTGGGATGATGAGCTCGGAAAACTGCGGGAGACGAACCCGGATTACGAGCTGACAGACCTTGTGGGTAAGACCGGAATTGAAGCGTCCATGGAGACGGAACTTCAGGGCAAGAAAGGTTCCCAGACCATGTATGTGGACAGTATGGGACGGATCCTGGAGGTTGTTAAGAGGACGGAGCCGGAGGCCGGACATGACATCTACCTGACGTTGGACCGTGATCTTCAGATCGGTGTGTACCATATTCTGGAACAGCAGCTCGCCGGTATCATCACGGACAAGCTTGTAAACCGTGACCTGGATGACAACGATTACAAGAAAGCGGCGAATATCCCGATTCCGGTGAAGGATGTTTACTATCAGCTGATCAACAACAATGTTCTGGATCTTTCTGCGTTCTCCGCGCCGGAGGCATCCCAGACAGAGAAAAATATTTACGCGAAATACAGTCAGTCGAGAGAGCAGATCCTGGCTCAGATCAGGAGCGAGCTCACGGACGGATCCGCAAGAAAGATGGTGGACCTGCCGGAAGATATGTTTGCCTATATGCAGTATATCTACACGCTGCTTTCCGAACGTCAGATCATCAAGACGGATAAGATCGACCAGGAGTCCGACACCTACAAGGCATGGAAAGACGATTCCATCAGCCTCAGGGATTACCTGTACGATGGAATCGCTGAGAGCTGGATCGACACGACAAAGTTAAAGATCGAGTCCAGATATTCCGACGCGGACAGCATTTACCGGACCATCGTGGATTATGTGCTGGATGACCTGCAGAACGATGCGGCCTTCACAAAGAAGATCTTCCGGTATCTCGTAAACAACGGCACCGTATCCGGAAAGGAACTCTGCCTCGCCCTCTATGACCAGAATATCCTGGCATACGACGAGAATGAAGTCCGGATGCTGGAGGCGGGAGGAGACGAGTACGCGTTCCAGTTTATCAGAAAGAAGATCTCCGATATCGAGATCACACCGGCCCAGCTGGCTCTGGATCCGTGTTCTGCCAGCGCGGTCATCACGGACGTCCACACCGGTGAGGTGCGGGCGCTGGTGACATACCCGAGCTACGACAATAACAAGTTCTCCGGAACTGTGGATGCGGAGTATTACAATAAGTTAAATAATGACCAGTCCCTGCCACTCTTCAACAATGCCACTCAGGCACAGAAAGCGCCGGGTTCCACCTTCAAACCGATCATCGCGGTAGCGGCTTTGGAGGAGGGAGTCATCGGATTAAACGACACGGTGAACTGTACCGGCATCTATAAGGAGATCTCACCGGCGTTGAGATGTTGGATCTATCCGGGACAGCATGGACCTCTCGATGTGGTCCACGGTATCCAGAACTCCTGCAACGTGTTCTTCTCCGAGATGGGACACCGTCTCTCCATGGACGAGAACGGCAACTATTCACCGGAGCTCGGTATCGAGAAGATCCGGAAATACGCGTCACTGTTCGGTCTGGATGAGACATCTGGAATCGAGATCGCTGAGAGAGAGCCGCAGATGACAACGGAGAAGCCGGAGGCGTCCTCCATCGGACAGGGTAAGAACTCTTACTCTAACGTCCAGCTTTCCAGATATATCACGGCTGTGGCCAACAAGGGAACAGTCTTCAAACTGAGTCTTCTCGATAAGATGACAGATTCTCAGGGAAATCTCTTAGAAGATTTCACTCCGGAGGTCCGCTCTGTCATCGATGTGAAGGATTCCACATGGAACGCGGTCCACACCGGTATGCGCCGGGTTATCTCCGACGGTTCCGCGAGAAAGATCTTCAGCGATCTTGAGGTGGATATCGCCGGCAAGACAGGTACCGCCGAGGAGATCAAAAACGGACACCGCATCAACCATGCGTTCTTCGTTTCCTTTGCACCATACCAGAATCCCGAAATCGCGGTGACGGTAAATATTCCCTATGGATATTCGTCATCCAACGCGGCGACGGCCGCGAAAAATATATATCGTTTCTACTACGGATATACAGACCTGAATTACATTCTGAATAACAGTGCGTTGAACTCTTCGAACGTAGAGATCGGAGACTAATCCACGCACTGCACAAACAAAAAGCTGCAGCCCGGCGAATCTGCCGGGCTGTAAGGCGTTGACGGACCGGCGGTCTGGTTTACCTGCCGAAGTTACATAAAGGGGGATTTCAAGATGAAAGATGCTGTCGTAATCAAGGGAAATAAAGCGGGAATGACGGTCTATCTGGAGAAAGACCTGGATTTTGATGAGGTTCTTCAGGCAATCGCAAAGAAATTCAAGGCGACGGCGAAATTCTGGGGAGCTGCCCAGATGACACTGACACTGGAAGGACGGGATCTGACACCGGAGGAGGAGTACCGCGTCGTTCAGACTATCACGGATAATTCTGATATCGAGGTGCTGTGTCTTCTCGACACGGACGGAAACAGGACAAAGAAGTGTGAGAAAGCGCTGAACGAGAGGTTGATGGAGCTGTCGTCCCTCACGGGACAGTTTTACAAGGGAAATCTCCGGGACGGGGATGAACTGGAATCGGAAGCCAGTATCGTCGTGATCGGTGACGTGGAAAAGGGAGCGAAGGTCAGCGCGAAAGGAAATATCGTCGTCTTAGGGGCGCTCCGCGGAGCGGCTTACGCAGGTGTCTGCGGGAATGAGGACGCGGTGATCGTCGCCTTCGAGATGGCACCGATGTCTGTGCGGATCGCCGGGCTTTCCCTGAAAAAAGCCGGGAACGGACGTCACCTGGGACGGGGGCCGATGATGATCCTGTCTGAAAACGGGAAAGTTGTAGAGGAGCCGATCAAGAAGAGCTTTCTGAGCGCACTGAATTTTATTTAAGCCAAATGCCTAACCGTCCTTGCGTGCAGGCACGCAGTCCGTTTAGTTGCTTGACAACCTTTAACTGTAAATTTTTTATAAACTCTATTTTTTACTGGAATTTTTTGCTTTTTTCATGTAAAATATATTTTGTGGATTTATGTCCAGGCAGCGCCATTCTCAGATAATAGAACCGCTGCGGTACATTACAACTGAATACAGGAGGATATTCTTATGAGTGAAGTCATTGTTGTTACATCCGGAAAAGGGGGTGTTGGCAAGACGACGACCTCAGCGAATGTCGGTACAGGACTTGCCATGCTTGGGGAAAAAGTAATTCTGATCGATACAGATATCGGTCTGAGAAACCTCGACGTGGTGATGGGACTGGAGAACCGCATCGTCTACAACCTTGTGGACGTCGTGGAGGGAAACTGCCGTCTGAAGCAGGCACTGATAAAAGACAAAAGATATCCAAACCTGTTTTTACTTCCGTCCGCCCAGACCAGGGACAAGTCTTCCGTGACTCCCGGCCAGATGCGAAAGCTGGTGGATGACCTGAGAGAAGAGTTTGATTATGTACTGTTAGACTGTCCTGCCGGAATCGAGCAGGGATTTAAGAATGCCATCGCCGGAGCGGACCGTGCCTTTGTGGTGACGACTCCCGAGGTGTCAGCAATTCGTGACGCTGACCGGATCATCGGTCTTCTGGAAGCAGAGGAGATCTCAAAGATGGATCTCATCGTAAACCGGATCCGGATGGATATGGTCCGGCGCGGGGATATGATGTCAATGGAGGACGTGACGGATATTCTCGGAATCCCAATCCTCGGCGCGATCCCGGACGATGAGGAGATCGTGATCTCCACGAACCAGGGGGAACCTCTGGTGGGAATGAATTCCTTTGCCGGACAGGCTTATCTTAATATCTGTAAGCGGATACTTGGTCAGGAGGTGCCGCTTATGGGGCTTGAGAAAAATAAAGGATTCTTCCATATGTTTAGCGGTCTCTTAAAACGGGCATAAATGAAGAAGAGGCTATTCCATATCCTGACAGGAAGAAATTCCGGAAACATAGCAAAAAAACGGCTTGAATTTCTGCTGATCGCAGACCGGGCCGGATGTACGCCGGAGATCCTCGAGATGTTAAAAAACGACATGATAAAAGTCATATCAAGATATATGATGATCGATCCGGAGCAGCTGGAGGTCAAGGTGATCCATATGGACCACAAAAGGGTGGGAGAGAAGCTCCCTGTCCTGTACGCCAGCATCCCGGTTCGTGAACTGCTAGTTAAGGGGACATTTTAATACATGTTTTCAGAATACAATTTTAAAAACTTCAATTTCCGCCTGCTGTTCTATGCCCTGGCATTAAACGCCATCGGGCTTCTCGTGATCAACAGCGCGGTAAACGGAGACAGAAGCTATATCAACCGCCAGTTGATCGGCCTTTTCGGCGGACTGGTGATCATGCTCTTCCTGGCTCTGACAGATTACCACAAACTGATGCGCTGCACCGGCGTGATCTACCTTGGATGTGTGGCGATCCTTCTCGCGATCATCGTTGCGGGACAGTTCGGAGGAGCCGGAACCGGTGCGAGACGCTGGATCACGCTTCCTGTTATCGGACGTTTCCAGCCGTCGGAATTTGTTAAGATCGGTCTGATCATTTTCTTCTCCTGGTTTCTGCAGCGAAATCAGGAGAAGATCAATAATCTCCGCACGTTGATCATCGTCGGAGCGTTTGCTGCTGTTCCGCTGCTTCTAATTATGAAGCAGCCGGATCTGTCCACGAGTATCGTTATCATGTTTATCATCGTATGCCTGATCTTTGTCGCGGGACTCAGCTACAAATGGATCGTCGGCGCTGCCGCCGTCGTGATCCCGGGGCTGGCCCTCACGGTATTTCTCGCCGAGCGGGGCGCTGTGCCGTTTCTGACAGGATACCAGGTAAACCGAATCCTTGCCTTCGTCAATCCTGGAAAATACGCGGACCTGAATGTCCAGCAGGATAACTCAAAGATGGCCATCGGATCGGGAATGCTGTATGGAAAGGGCCTGCTCAATGAAACGGCCATTTCCGTAAAGAACGGAAATTTCTTATCGGAGGAACACACCGATTTTATTTTCGCCGTGATCGGCGAGGAGATGGGCTTTGTGGGCTGCATGCTTGTGCTGGTCCTGTATCTTCTCTTTGTATTTGAATGCCTGCGAATGGCAGGGAGAACGAGAGACCTGACTGGAAAGCTTCTCTGTACGGGAATAGCTGCTCTCGTTGGATTCCAGGCATTTACAAACATTGCGGTTGCCACCGGAATTTTCCCGAACACCGGGCTTCCGCTTCCGTTTATCAGTTATGGTGTAAGTTCTCTGGTAAGTCTTTATATCGGCATCGGCGTTCTCTTAAACGTCGGACTGCAGCAAAATAAACTAGAATTCTAGGAGGTATTGTTATGAATGTTGGACTGATCGCTCATGATTCCAAAAAGAAACTGATGCAGAACTTCTGTATTGCGTACAAGGGAATCTTAAGTAAACATAACCTCTATGCGACCGGAACCACCGGCAAACTCATCGAGGAAGTCACAAACTTAAATATCCATAAATTTCTGCCGGGGCATCTTGGCGGAGAGCAGCAGATGGGAGCACAGATCGAGAACAACGATATGGATCTCGTGATTTTCTTAAGAGATCCGCTGTCCCCGAAGTCCCATGAGCCGGATGTCAACAAGGCTGTGAGACTCTGCGATATCCACAATGTCCCGTTAGCGACAAACCTCGCTACGGCGGAACTTCTGATCAAGGCCTTGGACCGCGGCGATCTGGAATGGCGCGAGATGTATAAGTAATGGGAAAGAAGATAAGATGGATCCCGGGAATCGTGGGACTCTGCCTGGTTCTTGGCGCGTCTGGCTGCGCGAAGTCCGCAGGTGCAGGAAGCTCCTACGCCCTGGATCAGAGGATCGGGACGTTTGCCGCCTCCGGAAGCGGAAGGACGGCGGATGGATTTGCGGCAGATCTGGCGGTAG
Organism: Clostridium sp. AM25-23AC; assembly: GCF_003435125.1. Classification (NCBI taxonomy): domain Bacteria; kingdom Bacillati; phylum Bacillota; class Clostridia; order Eubacteriales; family Clostridiaceae; genus Clostridium; species Clostridium sp. AM25-23AC. Next base: position 33,390 of record NZ_QWGI01000014.1, read on the forward strand.
TGACAGATGAAACGAGCGTGGATGAGACGCTCACAGCGGAGTCTGCCGGAGTGTTTCCGTTAGACGGCGGAAATGCTGTTTTCGCACAGGATGTCTTTGAACGGAGAAACCCTGCCAGCACGACAAAGGTCATGACGGCACTTATTGCTTTAAAATATGGGAATCTTGATGATGTGGTGACGGTTCCCCAGGAGTCGGTGATCACGGAGATCGGTTCCTCCATGGCGGGAGTCGTTCCCGGAGACAAGCTGACACTGGAGCAGCTTCTTTACGGCCTTCTGATCCCATCTGGAAACGACGCGGCGAATGCTATCGCGGTCCACATGGGCGGATCCATCGAGGGCTTTGTGAAGATGATGAATGAAGAGGCTGTACGGATCGGTGCAACAGGGACGCATTTTGCGAATGCCAACGGTCTGACGAATGCGGATCACTATATGACCGCCTATGATCTCTATTTGATGTTCCATGAGGCGTTAAAGTATGAGAAGTTCCGGGATATTATCGGGACGAAGACATACACGGGGACCTATAAAGGGGCGGACGGATCGGACAAGACCGCATCCTGGAGTGTCAGCAACTACTATATGCTCGGAAAGAAAGAGATGCCGGATGGCCTCTCCGTATTCGGCGGAAAGACCGGAACCACCCAGGCGGCGGGCTACTGCCTGATCATGGGGGAGAGGGACGCGGACGGAAAAGAGTACGCATCCGTTGTAATGCACGCGGACAGCCGCGATGCCCTCTATTCGGATATGTCGACGATCATTGAGAAGATCGACCGATAGCGGAAAACAGGAAGAAAAAAGCGTGAATGAACAGGATATGAAAGTTTTCGGGGGATTCGGAGGCTTTCGTGTCCTGTTTTTTGCTCCCGGCATCCGTAAAGAACTGTCGGCGGCAGATTCTGCAGGTGTTGGAAGTACATTCTGCTTTTGTATGAAATTATTTCGAAATTTAGAAATAATGGTTGCAAATTTTCAGCAAATAGTCTATAATAAATTTACAAACAAGAGATTTTTTATACAAAATATATAAAATCCAAGGAGGAGTGCATTATGGTTCAGATCATCGCAGGACGGAAGGGAAAAGGAAAAACTAAATATTTACTTGATATGGCTAACACAGCTGTGAAAGAGGCAAAAGGTTCAATCGTTTACCTTGATAAGAGCTCGAAACATATGTACGAGCTTAACAATAAGATCCGCTTAATCAACGTAGCGGAGTTCTCTGTAAGTACGGCTGAAGGCTTTATCGGTTTCATCTGCGGAATTATTTCCCAGGATCACGACCTCGAGGCTATGTATCTCGACAGCTTCTTGAAGCTCGCTGGTCTTGAGGGAGAAGATATCACTGCAACTCTCGCAGAACTGGATCAGATCAGTGCAAAATACCATGTAAACTTTGTATTAAGCGTATCCATGGATGGTGAAGAACTTCCGGAATCTGCAAAAGATATGGTACTGGTAGCTTTATAAAATAATCGCTCCTTCCTATATAAGAGTACATAAACACCTGCCTGACGGCGGGTGTTTATGTTTTATGGAAAAATGAAAAGCCCGGTTTAACGGGATATTTCCAGATCAGAGGACATATATTGCCAGGTGTCTGAAAAGAAAAATTAAAAATAAATAAAACGTCAAGCAAAAACACTTGACAACCATCTCCGTTTATAGTATGATATCGCAGGTGACCTGATATGGAAAAAATTGTAGCACAGGGTCTTCTATATGATTTCTATGGAGAGCTCTTAACGGAGCACCAGCGGCGTGTATATGAAGATGTGGTATTTAATGACATGTCCCTCAGCGAGATCGCCGAAGAACAGGGAATCAGCAGACAGGGCGTGCATGACTTGGTGAAGCGCTGTGACAAGATTCTTTCCGGATACGAGGAAAAACTGAAGCTTGTCGAGAAATTCAACCAGACAAAGAAAATGGTAGAAGAGATTAAGGAACTGGCTGGCCAATATAAAAAGGACGGCGACCGATCCCTGATCGACAGGATCGAAGCGATTTCCGAAGAGATCGGGAAGCTGTAAGTCAGAGGGAGAGTTTTCATGGCATTTGAAAGTTTAGCCGATAAATTACAGAATGTCTTTAAAAACTTAAGAGGCAAAGGAAGACTGACAGAGGCAGATGTAAAAGCTGCCCTGAAGGAAGTCAAGATGGCTCTCCTGGAAGCCGATGTAAGTTTTAAAGTTGTTAAACAGTTTATCAGTTCTGTACAGGAGCGTGCGATCGGACAGGATGTCTTAGAGAGCCTGACTCCGGGACAGATGGTAATAAAAATCGTAAATGAGGAGCTCGTAAAGCTTATGGGTTCCGAGACCACAGAGATTGCCTTAAAGCCCCAGAATGAGATCACCGTGATCATGATGATCGGACTTCAGGGTGCAGGTAAGACAACGACTACGGCAAAGCTTGCCGGAAAGTTTAAGGCGAAGGGCAGAAAGCCGCTCCTTGCGGCCTGCGACGTTTACCGTCCTGCTGCGATCAAACAGTTACAGGTAAACGGTGAGAAAGTCGGAGTTCCGGTCTTCACGATGGGTGATAACCAGAATCCGGTGAATATCGCGAAAGCCGCTGTGGAACATGCCAGAAAAGAAGGCATGAATCTCGTATTCCTCGATACGGCAGGACGTCTTCAGATCGACGAGTCCATGATGGATGAGCTCGTCAATATCAAGGAAGCCGTTGAAGTCGACCAGACGATCCTCGTTGTCGACGCGATGACCGGTCAGGATGCAGTAAATGTAGCCGGAAGCTTCAATGATAAGATCGGCGTCGACGGCGTAATCTTAACAAAGCTTGACGGTGATACACGAGGCGGTGCGGCGTTATCGATCCGTGCCGTGACGGGAAAACCGATCCTCTACGTCGGTATGGGCGAGAAGCTCTCCGATCTGGAACAGTTTTATCCGGACCGTATGGCTTCGAGAATCCTTGGAATGGGTGATATCCTTTCCCTGATTGAGAAAGCCGAGTTTGAGGTGAGCGAAGAGAAGGCAAAAGAAATGAGCCAGAAACTTCGCAAAGCAGAATTTGATTTTAACGATTTCCTGGATCAGATGCGCCAGATCAAAAAAATGGGCGGCATGAACAGCATCTTAAACATGATGCCGGGAATGTCTCAGATGAAGGGAAATGTTGAAATAGACGAGAGATCCATGGATAAAGTGGAGGCGATCATTCTCTCTATGACGAAGGGGGAGCGGGCGAATCCGTCCCTCTTAAATCCGTCGAGAAAACAGAGGATTGCAAAGGGAGCCGGCGTAGATATTGCCGAGGTGAACCGGATCGTCAAACAGTTTGAACAGTCGAAAAAGCTTATGAAGCAGCTTCCCGGAATGATGGGAGGCGGCAAGCGGAAAGGGCTTGGCGGACTGGGCGGGATGCTTGGAAAGATGAAATTACCTTTCTAAATACCGCAATTTATGATAAGAAGGCAAATGCGATTCTCGCATGGCTGATAAACGAAAAAACCAAGGAGGTGAAATTGTCATGGCAGTTAAGATGAGATTAAGAAGAATGGGTCAGAAGAAGGCTCCTTTCTATAGAATTATCGTTGCAGATTCCCGTTCCCCGAGAGACGGTCGCTTCATCGAAGAGGTTGGATACTACGATCCGAACACAGAGCCGAGCACCATCAAATTCGACGAGGAAGCAGCTAAGAAGTGGTTAGGAACAGGCGCTCAGCCGACTGAGACTGTTGCTAAGCTCTTAAAGGCAGCCGGTATCCAGTAATCGAGGTGGATTCAATGAAGGAATTGGTAGAAGTTATCGCCAAAGCGCTGGTTGATAATCCAGATGAAGTCGTTGTTACGGAATCTGAAAAAGAAGAAGAGATCGTCATTGAGCTTAAGGTTGCCCCGACCGATATGGGAAAGGTGATCGGAAAGCAGGGAAGGATCGCGAAAGCCATCCGCTCCGTTGTGAAGGCAGCTTCTTCCAAGATGGATAAGAAAGTGATTGTTGAAATTCAGTAATCGTGAGGGACTGTGGACAGGATTTTTCCCGGCTGCAGTCCCCTTTCTGTCATTAAGGAGACAATATGGAAAAATATCTTCGCGTAGGCGTCATTACCTCCCCGCACGGCGTGCGCGGCGAGGTGAAGGTCTATCCGACCACAGATGATGTGATGCGCTTTAAAAAATTAGATAAAGTGATTCTGGATCTCGGAAGAGGAGAGACACGGGAGTTAAAGATTCGTCAGGTGAAATTCTTCAAAAATATGGTCATCCTGAAATTTGATGGCGTGGACACCATGAACGAGGTGGAAGGCTGGCGTCAGAAGGATCTTCTTATTACAAGAGATCAGGCGATCCCGCTGGAGGAGGATGAGTTCTTTATCACAGACCTCATCGGACTTAACGTTGTCACAGACGAGGGAGAGACACTTGGAACTTTGACGGATGTCATGGAGACCGGAGCGAATGATGTGTACTGCGTGAAGACACCGGAGGGAAAAGAGCTTCTTCTCCCGGCGATCCGCGACTGCATCCTGGACGTGGATCTCGACAAGGAAGAAATGCTTGTTCATGTTCTCCCGGGACTTCTCGATCTGTAGGGGAGGTATCGATGAACTTTCATGTACTTACCCTGTTCCCGGAAATGATCATGAACGGTCTGGAGACGAGTATTCTCGGCCGCGCGGCTGCAAAGGGAATCGTATCATTTGAGGCAGTGAACATCCGTGATTATACGCTGGAGCGCCACGGCAAGGTGGATGATTATCCATACGGAGGAGGAGCCGGGATGGTCATGCAGGCAGAGCCGATTTACCGCGCTTACGCGGCTCTTGTGGAGAAGATCGGAAAGAAACCACGTGTGATCTATATGACACCGCAGGGTCAGACCTTCAACCAGAGCATCGCGGAAGATCTTGCGAAGGAGGAAGATCTGGTGTTCCTCTGCGGCCATTATGAAGGCGTGGATGAGCGTGTCCTCGAGATGATCGCTACAGATTATCTCTCCGCAGGAGATTATGTCCTTACGGGCGGTGAACTGCCGGCGATGATGATGATCGACTGCATCTCAAGACTTGTGCCGGGAGTGCTGAACAATAACGTATCTGCGGAGTTTGAGACGTTCCATGATAATCTTCTGGAGTATCCCCAGTATACCCGTCCGGAAGTATTCATGGGCAAAAAGGTGCCGGATATCCTGCTTTCCGGCCACCACGCGAATGTGGAGAAGTGGCGCAGGGAACAGTCCATTATCCGAACGTTAAAGAACCGGCCGGAGCTTCTTGAGGATGCGGTCCTGTCGAAGAAGGAGCAGAAGTTTCTCGACGAACTGTTGAGACAGCAGGAATTGGAGAACGCCCAGAAGGTCAAAAATAAAGAGAAAGCATCGGCGGAACATGACGGGGAAGAGACCGCCTGATCCGTGCAGCAGCTGGAAAAATGAGACTTTCGCTCCACAAATATTGGTTACAGTTCAGCCATTACATCTTCTTGTTTTCATATTCATGAAAACAAGAAGCTTGGTGGTTCCACCATATGCTGATTTGGATGAAAAAGTGCTTATGCAAGCAAGCTTGTAACACACTTTCTCATTCAAACCAGCGCATGGCTGAACTGTAACAAATATTGTGCGATTTTTGAGAAAACCGCTTGCATTTTGGCTGACGGTATGGTAAAATACAAAACTGTGGTATCCGAAAGACGGGGAAATCCTGTCGATACGGAGGCTTAAATCATAAGAGATGGTCCGCTGCCGCAGGAAAAGATGATGCGGGTAAGAACATCGAATACTTTAAGGAGGTTCATATCAATGAACGACATTATCAAGAATATCGAAGCTGCACAGTTAAAAGAGTCTGTACCGAGCTTCAACGTAGGTGACACTGTAAGAGTATCCGCTAAGATCAAAGAGGGAAACCGTGAGAGAATCCAGGTTTTCGAGGGTACAGTTATCAAGAGACAGAACGGCGGCGTTAGAGAGACTTTTACAGTAAGAAAGAACTCCAACGGTATCGGCGTTGAGAAGACATGGCCGCTTCATTCCCCGTCTGTTGAGAACGTTGAGGTTGTTAGAAGAGGTAAAGTTCGTCGTGCGAAACTTTACTACTTAAGAACAAGAGTAGGTAAGGCAGCAAAGGTTAAAGAATTAGTAAAATAATTCATAACTGTACAGAGAGTCAGTAGATCAAAGGGGCAATGAAAATTGTCCCTTTGTTTTTAATGTAACAGGAAATTCCGAGGAATTCCCTGTTACATTAAAAGGCACTAACGTGCCAAGGATGCGCACTCGCGCGAAGATGTAGATTGTCGCAAGCGACCGCGCGAGGCGCGAGAATGTGCCAAGGCACATTCTTTTTATATGAAAGTGTTGTTAAGCGGATGACCAGACTGCGTACTTGCGCGCAAGGATGGGCAGACATTTGACAGCCAAGCCGATATAAGTAAGCAGGGCGATAGCCCGGATTACGAATTTTGGCGGCAATTGTGGGAGTGACTTAGTCACGGAACAATTGCCTTTCAGAGAGGGGGTCTCGCCATGGAATTTTTTGAGGAAAAGGAATCGAACAGACTTCACCGGCTTACGGAATGGGCGGTCGACTGCGCAGTCATGGTTGCCCTTGCGTGTTATCTTGTGTTTTGTTTTGGAAGCAGGATTGAGATGAATGGAAGTTCCATGAAGCCCGTGCTGGAATCCGGAGATGTGGTATTGATGAACCGCCTGTCCTACGATATCGGGAAACCGAACCGGCTTGATGTCGTTGTGTTTGAGCGGGAAGGGCAGCAGCCTGGAATCAAGCGGATCATCGGACTTCCGGGGGAAACGGTCCAGATCAAAAACGGGTCCATCTATATCAATGGGGAACTCTTAAAGGCGCAGGACGGTCTTGGTGAGGCCACGATCGCCGGGGCAGCCGAATATCCGGTGGAGCTTGGGGAGGATGAATATTTTCTCCTGGGAGACAACCGGGAATCAAGTGAAGACAGCCGGTTTTCCGGCATTGGAAATATAAAACGGGAAAATCTCATCGGACGCGTCTGGCTGCGGTTTCAGCCATTTTCCAGACTTGGTTTCGTCCGATAGCAGGAAAGGACGGAGACAATTACTATGAATATACAGTGGTATCCAGGCCATATGACAAAGGCGAAACGCGCCATGAAAGAGGACGTGAAGCTTGTAGACCTCGTGATCGAGCTCGTGGACGCGCGCGCGCCGTTAGCCAGCCGCAACCCGGATATTGACAGTCTCGCAGCTGGAAAAGGCCGTGTGATCCTTTTAAACAAGGCAGATCTCGCTTCTGAGAAGGCAAACGCGGTGTGGATCACTTACTTTGAGAGTCAGGGTTTCCAGGTCATGAAGATCGACGCGAGGGCGAAGGCAACCTTAAAGCAATTGAATGCCCTGATCCAGGAGGCATGTAAGGAGAAGATCGAGCGCGACAGAAGACGCGGAATCTTAAACCGCCCGGTGCGCGCCATGGTGGTGGGGATCCCGAACGTGGGAAAATCCACCTTCATCAACAGCTTTGCCGGAAAGGCGGCTGCGAAGACCGGAAATAAGCCTGGCGTCACAAAAGGAAACCAGTGGATCCGCTTAAACAAGCAGGTGGAGCTTCTTGACACCCCAGGGATCTTATGGCCGAAATTTGAGGACCAGAGAGTGGGACTTTTACTGGCATTTTTAGGTTCCATCAACGACGAGATCCTGGAAAAAGATGAGCTGGCATCCGAGCTTGCGGACTATCTTAGGAATATCACTCCGGGACTCTTAAAAGAGCGCTATGGAATCGAGGAGGACGGAAAGAAGCCGTATGAGCTTCTCGATGAGATCGCGGCAGCCCGCGCATGCCTGACGAAAGGCGGGGTGAATGATCTCACGAAGGCTGCGAGACTGCTGCTCGATGAATTCCGGGGTGGAAAGCTTGGAAGGATTACGCTGGAGATGCCGGAAAAGAAGGAAGAAGCGGAATAATATAAAACTCTGAAAATGCAGAGGTGTGCAGATATTTCCCGGAAATATTCAGATGATGACTGTTTTGATGAAATGAAAGGGGAGAAGCTGCGCATGCAGGCAGAGAAATTATGTGAGGATAAGGAGCTGGGCAGAATATGGCAAGACGGGTGCTGACGGGAGAAAAACTTGAGAAGGAACTGGAACGTCTCTCTCTTATGCGGGAATTCGAGAGACAGTATGAGGACTGCGCATTCATCTGTGGAATCGATGAGGCAGGCCGTGGACCTCTTGCGGGTCCTGTAGCAGCCGGTGCGGCGATTCTGCCGAAGGATTGCCAGATCCTTTATCTGAATGACTCAAAGAAGCTCTCTGAGAGCCGACGGGAGGAACTATTCCTGGAGATCAAGGAGAAAGCCATCGCCTGGTCGGTGGGGATCGTGGGTCCGGAGCGGATTGATGAGATCAACATCTTGCAGGCAACCTACGAGGCGATGCGACAGGCCATCTCGAAGCTCGATCCGGTGCCGCAGGTCCTCTTAAACGACGCGGTGACGATCCCGGGCGTTGCGATTCCCCAGGTGCCGATCATCAAGGGCGACGCGAAGAGCGTTTCTATCGCGGCAGCCAGCATCCTCGCAAAGGTGACCAGGGACCATATGATGGAGGAGTACGATAAAGATTATCCGGAGTATGGTTTCGCGAAGCATAAAGGATACGGAACTCCGGCGCATATCACGGCGCTCAAGGAGTTTGGTCCGACACCGATCCACAGACGGACGTTTATTACCAAATTCGTATAAATTGGCAGGCTCGAGGATCAGGTGTAAAGAGAGAATAAAAATGTTTATGCGGCTGCAGGAGATGAGCTGTATGACTGCATTGTCATAAATCGGGGGATGAGCGTGACAAAGAATAATCGGGCAACAGGCAGCATCTATGAAGAAAAGATCGCTGCCTTTTTAAAACAGAACGGATTTATGATCCTGGAGAGGAATTACCGCTGCAAGCAGGGCGAGATCGATATTATCGCGAAGGATGGAAAATATTTCGTGTTTATCGAGGTGAAATTCCGCGCCAGCGGCTCGGCTGGTTTTTCACTGGAAGCCATCGACCACAGGAAGGCCATGCGGATCCGGAATGCAGCGGTGTATTATCTGTTTTCCCATCAATTTCCGGAGGAGACTCCGTGCCGGTTTGATGCGGCGGGGATCGATGGGGAAGAGATCACATATATCAGAAACGCTTTTTAATGAAATAGTCTTATGTTTTTTGCATGAGATATCTCGGAAAGGGGAAAATTTATGAATCAGTGGATCAGAAAAACAGATGCGGCGGATCATATGAGAGAAGTGACAAAGAGCGGTGTCACATATCTGACATTTCCGGTACTTGATGCCACGGGAATCGTTACTCACGCGTTCTCCACGAGAATGGGCGGTGTCAGCGAGGGCTGGTATTCGACCATGAATTTTTCCTTTACCCGCGGTGATAACCGGGAACATGTGCTGGAGAATTACAGCAGGATGGCGGCGGCTCTCGGTGTAGACCGGGAAAAAATGGTCTTAACCTGGCAGACCCACACGACAAATATCCGAGTCGTCTCCGCGGATGATCTCGGAAAAGGCGTTGTGAAGGACCGGGACTACCGGGATATCGACGGACTTCTGACGAACATGCCGGGCGTGACGCTTGTGACATTTTTTGCGGACTGTGTCCCGTTATATTTTGTAGATCCGAAACACCATGCCATTGGTCTCGCACATTCCGGCTGGCGAGGAACCGTGAACCGCATGGGGGAAAAGATGATACATGCGATGAAGCAGGAATACGGAACTGCCCCGGAAGACCTGATCTGCTGCGTGGGACCGAGTATCTGCAGCGACTGTTATGAGGTCGGGGAAGATGTGGCGGACAGCTTCCGTGATGCATTTTCGAAAGAGGATTGTGAACACATTGTCTTCCCGTCTAAGAGCGGCGTGATCGGGAAGCGTCAGCTGGATCTCTGGGAGGCAAATCGCCGGATCCTGATGGAAGCCGGAGTGCCGTCAAAGAATATTTCCGTCACAGATATCTGCACAAAGTGCAACCCGGATAAGCTGTTTTCCCACAGGGCGATGGGGGAGAAACGAGGGAATCTCTGCGCGTTTCTTGCACTTAAAGAGAGATAAAAAGTCTCGAAGCCGCTGATATTGAATTGCAGGCAGAGCTGACGACAGCACGAAGTGGTTGAATTGCAAGAAAACGACATTTCACACAAAACCTTCCAGTGTATTATTTTTCAGGACGATCATACTAGGAACGTACCATCAAACATGCCCGATGCGAAAGCAGTAAAAGGCATTACACTAAAAGGAGGCGTATCTTATGTCTAACACAAGCAGTTCTTCTAACCGTGTAGTAGTTCCGGAAGCAAAGGAAGCGATGGACAAATTCAAAATGGAGATCGCGGATGAGCTCGGAGTACCGCTCACAAACGGCTACAACGGCAATCTGACTTCTTACCAGAACGGCAGCGTCGGCGGCTATATGGTCAAGAAGATGATCGAAGAGCAGGAAAAGAAGATGGCAGGTAAATAAAGCCTGAGCATCCGGAAAGCCTTCGCAGGAAAGACGGGACCTCATCAGTTCCATCTGCCCTGTGAGGGCTTTTTCCGTGTCACGATTCACGCCTTGCCGCAGACAGTAACTGAGTATGTTACAGCAAAAAATACTTGTATAATAGAAAAAATGCGATTATAATGGGTATGCTTTCTTACGGTCAGCGCAGCAAGTGCGCAGACATGCAGAACAGTTACGAATAATTGCAATATTCAGAGGTTGAAATATGAGAGTGATTGCAGGCAGCGCGAGACGGCTGCTTTTAAAGACGGTGGATGGAATGGAGACAAGACCCACCACGGACCGGATAAAAGAGACCCTGTTCAATATGCTTCAGAATGACCTTTACGGGGCAAGATTCCTGGATCTTTTCGCGGGAAGCGGCGCGATCGGGATCGAGGCATTAAGCCGCGGGGCGAAGGAAGCGGTCTTTGTCGATAAGGGTGACGGACAGATTTCCTGCATCCGGGAGAATTTAAAGACAACCCACCTGGAAGAAAAGGCCAGGGTCATGTCTGCGGATGTGACAGAGGCAGTTCGGAGACTTGACCGGGATGGAAAGTCGTTTGACTTTATCTTTATGGATCCACCGTACCGGATGGATCTTCCGAAAAAAGTCCTTGAGGCATTAAAGGATACCTGTCTCGCGGACGAAGAGACGCTGATCATCGCTGAGGAAGCTCTTGACGTGGATTTTTCCTGGGCTGGTGCACTCGGGTATGAGATCGTGAAGATCAAAGAATATAAGACGAATAAACATGTTTTCCTTAAGATTAAGAAAGTGTAATGAAGTGACCAGTACGAATGACAGATCACAGGCTGGAAATTGCCAGAACAAAGCCAGAAAAAACACATAAAATGAGGAGATAAACCGCAGCAGCCTGCGGCATAGACAAAAATCATGAAGACAGCAATCTATCCGGGAAGTTTTGACCCGGTCACACTGGGACATATCGACGTTATCAAGAGGGCATCAAAATTATTCGATCATCTGATCATCGGCGTTCTCAATAATCGCGCGAAAACGCCATTGTTTTCTGTGGAAGAACGTGTTAAGATGTTAGAAGAGGTCACAAAAGACATTCCGAACGTGGAGGTAAAGAGCTTTGCGGGACTTACCGTTGACTTTGCAAAGGAATGCAACGCCAACGCCGTTGTCCGTGGACTCCGCGCGATCACTGACTTCGAATATGAACTCCAGATCGCCCAGTTAAACCGCGTGATGGATACCAGCATAGACACAGTATTTCTGACCACGAGCCTTGAGTACGCGTACTTAAGTTCCAGTACCGTAAAGGAAGTTGCGGCTTACGGCGGGGATATTTCGAATTTTGTAACACCTTATGTGGCGGATGAAGTACATAAGAGACTGCGTGAGAGACAAGGCAGTCAGGTGTAAGGGAAAGGAAAAGGAAACGACATGAGCAGAATTGAACAGTTAATCAATGAAATTGAGGAATATATCGACAGCTGTAAATTTCAGCCGTTATCTACAACAAAGATCATCGTAAACAAAGAGGAGCTGGACGAGCTTTTAGTGGAGCTTCGCTTAAGAATCCCGGATGAGATCAAGCAGTATCAGAAGATCATCAGCAACCAGGATGCGATCCTCTCTGATGCCCACAGCAAGGCAGACGCAATGCTCGCAGAGGCAACGGCCCAGACAAACGAGCTTGTAAACGAGCACGAGATCATGCAGAGAGCTTACGCCCAGGCAAATGAGATCATCGAGCAGGCCCAGGCCCAGGCCCAGACTATCGTTGACAACGCAGTCGCTGACGCAAACAGTGTCCGTCAGGGATCTATCCAGTACACAGATGATATGTTAAAGAGCCTTCAGACAATTATGAACCACACAATGGAAGGCGCCCAGGGCCGCTTCGACGCGTTCATGAACTCCATGAAGTCCAGCTACGATATCGTTTCCTCCAACAGAAAGGAACTTTCCTCCGGAATCATCACAGAGAAAGAGGAAGACGCTGCGCCGGAGATCGATGGTAAGAACGCTTAATGCAGTCAGTCTGTACAGAATCGCTGATGGAAACAAAACGAATTTAAAATATGGAAAAACGCAGAACACCGGTGAGGACTGCCATGACGGCAGCTGTCAGGGAGGCGTGGACAATTTTCCAGAGAAGATACTGCCGGATGGAGAGTCCGGCAGTTTTTTCGTGTACAGAATTCTGCCGGCCGCCGCAGGAGATCGTCCTGCCGGCGGATCCCGATGAGGATCGGTGTATCCGGATCACTGCATTTGTCTGCGACATGGCGGAAAAGCCGCCGAAAGAGAATATGGCAGCAGCTGCGATAGCGGAATATGGATATGTAAGAGAATCGCTGACAGTACGGATCCCCGTTGTGATCTCCATTGCGCCAGAGAAAAACAGACGGGCTGGGGCTGGAATCTCAGGAGTATTCCGGATCACAAGGATCAAAATGGAATAAAAGATCAGGTAGCCGCCGATCTTTACAAGAATCTCTGCGGAATTCAGGATCGCGGCATCCAGGGAAAGTGCAGAACTGGACGATTTATCTGATCGTGTGTGCTTTGAAGAAAACGCATTGGCGGAATTCGGAGTTGGATGTTGTTGGGAAATACCGGAATTTTCCGGGATGGATTCAGGACTAAAAGGAGCGTGATAAATGAAGTGTGCCGGGATAGCGAGCAGCAGGAGCGGCATGTAAATGGCAAAGACAAAGCACAAAAGCGGTAACTGAGCGGCAAACATGGGATAAACGAAACCTGCGAGAAACATGGGACTCGGGTGATTACAGAGGGCGAAGAGAAACTTTGCCTCGCTGGAGCTGAGCCGCCTTTCCGCGAGAAAGTCTGCGCACGTTTTTGCGCCCATAGGGCAGCCGCAGAGGAGCCCTGTGAGGAGAACATACCATCCGTCTGCTGACAGCCCGCAGAAACGGAAAACCACCGTAAACGGCTGCATAAGCCAGGAGATCCCGCCGGAGGCAGAGAGAATGGAGGACAGAACCATAAATGGAAACAGCGCCGGTACCACTGCAGAATACCACAAAAGAAGTCCTGCTGCTGCACCTTTTGTCACAAGGCCCGCGTGAAAGATCATAAAAAGCAGGGAGAAAAGAGCCAGGATTGATGTCTTTATCATAAATACTCCTAATGAGGATATTTAGATCAGGTTTACCGGGTGCCCCAGATAGTTACAGTTCAGCCATTACATCTTCTTGTTTTCATATTCATGAAAACAAGAAGCTTGGTGGTTCCACCATATGCTGATTTGGATGAAAAAGTGCTTATGCAAGCAAGCTTGCAACACACTTTCTCATTCAAACCAGCGCATGGCTGAACTGTAACACCAGATAAACTCTTTCTATTATTTTCATTGTACTTTCACCGGAATTTTGATATGATAAAGATAGTGTGCTTTTTTATTTAAAAGTCCATATTTTCCGGGAATTCTGCATTTCCCAATAGAATGAATACGGACTGGACCAGAAAAGCACGGGATTCGGAAGGAGAGAAATACTTGGAAAAAGCAATCCGGTTGGATAAATATCTGGCTGATATGGGAAAAGGGACGAGGACGGAGCTCAAGGAGATGATTCGGAGAGGACGGATCACGGTGAACGGTGTGATCGTAAAAAAGCCTGAGACGAAGATAAAGAAAGGCGAAGACACGATCTGTCTTGACAATGCGCCGGTAGAATACGTGGAACTGGAATATTACCTTTTAAATAAACCTCAGGGCGTGATCTCCGCGACGGAGGACCGCCGCAGAAAGACCGTGGTGGATCTTATCGATGAAAAAAGCCGAAAAGACCTGTTCCCGGTGGGACGCCTGGATATCGATACAGAAGGTCTGCTTCTCATCACAAACGATGGGGCGCTGGCCCACCGTCTTCTCTCACCGGGACATCACGTGGATAAGGTGTATGAGGCGAGATGCGAGGGCTTTGTCCCAGATGAGGCGGTAGATAAGTTCCGGGAAGGAATGACGCTTGCGGACGGACTTTCCTGTATGCCTGCGGAGCTGGAGATCTTAGAGAGAAGAGCGGAGGACCGGAAGACGGGGACAGCGGCGGAGAGTCTCGTGCGGCTCACGCTTCACGAGGGGAAATTCCATCAGGTTAAGCGCATGATGGAGGAGACCGGCTGTCCGGTGCTTCACTTAAAACGCTTGTCTATGGGGCCGCTGAAGCTCGATGATGCTTTAAAGACCGGGGAATACCGGAAACTGACGGATAAAGAACGGGAGTTGTTGGAAAACTTATGATAAAGAATTTTTTGGAAAATAAAAAGGCGATGCTTTTTGATCTGGATGGGACTCTGGTGGATTCCATGTGGATGTGGGAGGCGATCGATATCGAATTTTTGGGAGCTTACGGCTATGAATGCCCGGACGATATCCAGAGAGCGATCGAGGGAATGAGCTTTTCGGAGACGGCGGTATATTTTAAGGAGCGGTTTGATCTCCCGTTAAGTCTTGACGAGATCAAGGCAGTCTGGACCCGGATGTCGATCGACAAGTACCGTCATGAAGTACCCTTGAAGCCGGGTGTGCTGGAATTTTTAAAATACTGTAAGGAGAACGGGATCCGCACAGGAATCGGGACCAGCAACGGAAGCGAGATCGTAGATGCGGTCCTGACATCTTTGAAGGTGAAAGAATACTTTGATGCGGTGGTGACAGCCTGTGAGGTGGCTCACGGAAAGCCGGAGCCGGATATCTACCTCGAAGTCGCAAAACGTCTTGGTGTGCAACCGGAGAACTGCCTCGTGTTTGAGGATATCCCGGCGGGGATCATGGCAGGCAAAGCGGCGGGGATGCCGGTGATCGCCATGGAGGATGATTTTTCGGCAGATCTGATGGATGAGAAGAGAGCGCTTGCGGATGCGGTGATCTCCGATTACAGAGAATTACTATAGTTTTTATAAGATTGGCTCATTTGCCGGTTCAACGATAAAATGAATAAGGACATAACATATGATACATGATTTTCTCCCGGTATGCCGGGCAGATATGGAAAAAAGAGGCTGGGACCAGTGCGATTTCGTCTATGTTTGCGGAGACGCCTATGTGGACCATCCGTCCTTCGGTTCCGCAATCATCAGCCGTGTGCTGGAATCCTACGGATACAAGGTCGGGATCATCGCCCAGCCGGACTGGAAGGACAAAGAGAGCATCCAGGTTCTCGGAAGACCGCGTCTCGGCTTCCTCGTGAGCGCCGGAAATATGGACTCCATGGTAAACCATTATTCCGTCTCAAAGAGACGCCGCGATAAGGATTCCTACACGCCGGGCGGTGTTATGGGAAAGCGGCCGGATTACGCGGCAGTGGTCTACTGCAACCTGATCCGTTCCGTTTATAAGGATATTCCCATCGTGATCGGCGGGATCGAGGCGAGTTTACGGCGCCTGGCCCACTATGATTACTGGTCGAACAAGGTGAAGCACTCGATTCTTGTGGATTCCCAGGCAGACCTGATCTCCTACGGAATGGGCGAGAAGTCTATCGTTGAGATCGCGGACGCGCTGAACTCCGGTCTTGATGTGAAGGATATCACATTTATCGACGGAACTGTCTATAAGACGGACAGTCTGGATTCCGTATACGATGCGGTTACCCTGCCGTCCTATGATGAGATCAAAACAGATAAGAGACGTTATGCGGAAAGCTTCAATATCCAGTATAAAAATACGGATGCCTTCTCGGGAAAACGTCTTGTGGAGCAGTACCGGGACAACCTTTATGTTGTCCAGAACCCACCGGCAAAACCGCTTTCTGTTCAGGAGATGGATGATGTCTACGCACTTCCTTATATGAGGCGGTGGCATCCGTCCTACGATGCGGCAGGCGGGATCCCGGCGTTCTCGGAGGTGAAATTCAGCCTGATCAGCAACCGTGGCTGCTTCGGCGGCTGCAGCTTCTGTGCGCTGACGTTCCATCAGGGGCGTATTATTCAGGTACGAAGCCACGAATCGATCATCGATGAGGCGAAATACCTGACAAAGGAACCTGATTTTAAGGGATACATCCACGATGTGGGCGGCCCGACGGCGAACTTCCGCTTTCCGGCCTGCAAAAAACAGCTGAAATACGGAGCATGTCCTGGAAAACAGTGCCTCTTCCCGAAGCCGTGCGAAAACCTGATCGCGGATCATACGGATTATATCGCCCTCTTAAGAAAACTCCGGGCGCTGCCGAAGGTGAAGAAGGTATTTATCCGTTCCGGCATCCGTTTCGACTATGTGCTTGCGGACAAGAAGAAAGATTTCTTAAAGGAACTCTGCATGTACCATGTCAGTGGACAGCTGAAGGTTGCACCGGAACATGTCTCGGATCAGGTGCTGAGACTTCTCGGAAAGCCGGAGAATTCCGTCTATGAGAAGTTTGCTCAGGAATATAAAAAGATGAATGAGAAGCTGGGATTAAAGCAGTATCTCGTTCCATACCTGATGTCCTCCCACCCGGGTTCCACCTTGAAAGAGGCGGTGGAGCTTGCGGAACACTTAAGGGATCTTGGATACATGCCGGAGCAGGTACAGGATTTTTACCCGACACCGTCGACGATCTCTACATGTATGTACTATACAGGGCTGGATCCGCGGACGATGGAACCGGTCTATGTGCCGACGAACCCGCATGAGAAGGCGATGCAGCGTGCCCTGATCCAGTACCGGAATCCGGACAACTATGATCTTGTAAAAGAGGCACTGATCAAGGCCGGAAGAGAGGATCTCATCGGATTTGACCAGAAATGCCTGATCAAGCCAAGGAAGATAACGAAGGACATCGCAGATAGAAAAAAAGTCGGAACGAGGACCGGAAAAAAGCCCGGGAACGGGAAAACGGAAGGAAAAGGCCGCCAGGTCTTATCCGGCAGGGCAAAGGGAATGGCCGGACAGACCGGTGGGAGAAGACCGAAGCCGAAGCAGGGAGGACGAAAGAAATAACGGCGTTATCCTGCGCGGATCTGTAAAAAGATGAGCATTGATACAGCTCGACCATATTTTTAGAAAGGCAGATTTCATGAGTGGAAAAAAGATTGCGATCGTGACCGGCGCGTCGTCGGGAATGGGAAGGGAGATGGTGTATCTCCTTGCGGATCACTTTGCGGCACTGGAGGAGATCTGGGTCATCGCCAGACGAAAGGACCGCTTGGAGGAGCTCGTTGGAAAGGTTCCTGTGTCCTTGCGGATCCTGCCGTTCGATCTTTCAGACGAGGAAGACCTTTGCATGCTTTCCGGACTTTTAAAACAGGAACAGCCGAATGTGAAGATCCTCGTAAACGGCGCGGGATACGGAAAGACAGGTGCTGCGGGAACGATCCCGGGCGCCCTCTCCACCGGAATGGTGCGGTTAAACGATGAGGCGCTGGTGGCGGTGACGGAGATGGTACTTCCGTATATCTCAGGGAACAGCCGGATCATCCAGTTTGCCTCCGCAGCGGCGTTTATGCCGCAGCCGGGATTCGCGGTCTACGCCGCGTCAAAGTCCTTTGTGCTGAGCTACAGCAGGGCTCTGGCTGCCGAGTTAAAAAAGAGGGAGATCTATGTGACAGCGGTTTGTCCGGGACCGGTCGAGACGGAGTTTTTCGGGATCGCTCTCAATGGGGGAAAGCTTGCACCTATCAAGAAACTCACGATGGCAGATCCGAAAAGAGTAGTGAAAAAAGCTCTCCTGGACAGTATGAAGGGCAAACGGATCTCGGTATATGGTCCGTGGATGAAAGCATTCTATGTTCTCTGCCGGATCGTTCCGCATGAGATTCTGATGGGGTTTATCAACTGGTAACCTCCGGCTGCGGGACAGAGCACTGAAAATTTATAAAGTATAGCAGAAAAGAGGGAAAAACTTGAAATTACGACTGGAAAAAGGAACTTACCGTTACCGTACTGCCCATAAGAAACGTCAGCTTTTCTTTGTGGTGTTGTTTATTCTGGCGATCATTGCGCAGCTTATTTTAAGAAACTTTATCACGGCGCAGATCTATAAAAATCTTGTCACGATCAGTGCGATCCTCACGGTTCTGCCGATGGCAAACCTCGCATCCCCTCTGGTGGTTGCGGCGAGGATCCCGGAGGTCCCGGAGAAATTTCACGACGCGTGTGTTCCATACGAGGAGAAATTTCCGATCTTATACGATCTGATCATTACATCGAATGACCTGATCATGCCGGTGGACGCTGCGGTTGTCCATCCGACCGGGGTCTACCTCTATTGTCCGAACAAAAACGTAGACAGGAGGAAGGCGGAAAAATTCTTAAACGAGATGCTGGTGGGCTGGAAGCTGGACGGAAACGCGAAGGTCATGAACGAGGAGAAAAAGTTCCTACGGAGGCTTTCTGAGCTTAAGACCGTCACAGAGGAAGAGGATGACGGAAGCGCTCCACATGTTTTAAAGTTATTAAAGAGTCTGTCCATGTAGGGGAATAAAAGATGAGAGAGATCGTGATTGAAAAGAACGAGGCGGGACAGCGACTGGATAAATTTCTCGCGAAGTACATGAATGAGGCGTCGAAGAGCTTTTTCTATAAGATGATGCGCAAGAAGAACATCACGCTGAACGGGAAAAAGTGTGAGGGAAATGAAAAACTCGCCGAAGGCGATGTCGTGAAGCTGTTTCTTGCGGAGGACACCATCGAAAAATTTTCCAGTGTTCAGGTGCAGGAGGTAAAGAAAGTAGATCTCGATATTCTCTATGAGGATGACGAGATCATTCTGGTCAACAAACCGGCGGGTATGCTGTCGCAGAAGGCTAAGGAGACCGATGAGTCTCTGGTGGAGTATCTGATCGATTATCTTTTGGGGAGCGGCAAGCTCACGGAGCGCGGGCTTCGCGCGTTCCGCCCTTCGGTCTGCAACCGTCTGGACCGGAATACCAGCGGTATCGTGGCAGCAGGAAAGTCTCTGGCGGGTCTTCAGATGCTTTCCGGCGTGTTTAAAGACCGCTCGATCCACAAGTATTATCAGTGTCTTGTATCTGGCGAGATCCGGGACGTGAAGACGGTGGACGGCTGGCTTTTAAAGGATGAGAAGAAGAATCAGGTGCGGATCCTCACGGAGGCGGAGGCAAAGCGCTTTGGAGGAAGAGGCGGAGACGAGGAGCCGAAACGGATCCGGACAAAATATGAGCCGATCGCAACGGATGGAAGGTTTACGCTGCTTAAAGTGACACTTCTGACAGGACGTTCCCATCAGATCCGCGCCCATTTAGCGTCTCTTGGGCATCCGATCGTAGGGGATTTCAAGTACGGCGGAGTTTCGAAAGTCAACCCATCAGGGCGGACCGTGAAGTATCAGCTCTTACATTCTTACCGTCTGGAGTTTCCGAAACTTGCGGAACCGTTTGTCTATCTATCCGGGCGGGTGTTTGAGGCGCCGCTGCCGGGATATTTTGGTTCGGTACTGAAAGAGACAGGGATCAGGTCGCCATAAAATCTGGCAGCACCGGACAGACATGTGACAAACAGCTGGTTGACATAAAAAACTTATGTAAATCACTCAAAAATATTTGCATTGATGATAAGGAACAACTATGGGAACATGGAAAACCAGGGGCCTTCGTGGCTCCACGCTGGAAGATCTGCTCAACCGGACCAATGACAGCTACCGGGAAAAGAAGCTGGCTCTGATCCAGAAGATCCCGACCCCGATCACGCCGATCGAGATCGACAAAAAGAGCCGTCATATCACGCTGGCGTACTTCGACATGAAAAGTACGGTCGACTATATCGGTGCGGTTCAGGGGATTCCGGTCTGCTTTGACGCGAAGGAATGCGCGGTGAGTACGTTCCCACTCCAGAATATCCACCCGCACCAGATCGCATTCATGAAGGAATTTGAAGCCCAGGGCGGAATTGCTTTCATTATCCTCTCCTTCACAGCGGAGAACGAGATCTATTATGTCCCTTTTGATGTGGTGAACCGTTTCTGGGTACGGATGGAAGAGGGCGGAAGAAAAAGCTTTACCTATGATGAGGTGGTGCCGGAAGCGTACAGGATCCGGAGCCACCGGGACATGTATGTCCATTACCTGGAAGGGATCCAGCAGGATCTTGACCGGAAGGAAGAAAAAGGAGGAGACAGCGAATGATTGAGATGGTCATATGGCTCGTTGTGATCGCGGCGTTCGTGTTCCGGGCGTTAAAAAAGAACGGGACACTGGACGAACTCTTTGCGGGTGCAAAGAAGCGGAAAGAAAATAAGGCAGAGCGCGTGGTGTACGAACAGCCGGAGGAAGGTTCCGGGAAGAAGGAGAAGAAGAAGAAGGGGCCGGGGATCCGGGTCCCGAAGCACACAGGTCTTGCGGTGACTGCGGTTGTGATCGTCCTCGCGGCGGCAGTGCTTTCCTTCGACAGCTTCTATACTCTTTCCGAGGAGGAGATGGCGGTGGTCACCACGTTCGGAAAACCGGCAGTGGAGGAGGCATCAGGTCTTCACTTTAAAATTCCGGTGATCCAGCGCGTGACTAAGGTTTCCAAAGCCATCACGGGTATGCAGATCGGCTACACGACGGACCCGGCCCGGGCGGACGGCGCCTCCATAGACAATCCGGTATCTATCGAGAACGAGAGCCTGATGATCACAAAGGATTTCAATCTGACAAACGTGGATTTCTATGTGGAATACATGGTCACAGATCCGGTTCAGGCGGTGCGCCACAGAAGTGTGTACGAGTCTATCATCAAGAACCTGGCTCAGAGCTATATCCGCGATACCGTCGGCGTTTATAATGTTGATGATGTGATCACTACCGGAAAGACTCAGATTCAGGAGCGGATCAAAGAGCAGCTCACAAACCGTCTTGTCGAGGAAAATATCGGATATGGAATCTACAACGTGTCGATTCAGGATACGGAAATGCCGAGAGATGATGTGGCGAATGCGTTCAAGGCGGTTGAGGATGCGAAACAGGGCATGGAGACGGCGATCAACTCCGCAAAGAAATATCAGTCTGAGAACATTCCGGAGGCGAAGGCAAAGGCCGATAAGCTTTTGCAGGATGCCGAGGCATACAAGGAACAGCGGATCAACGAGGCAAACGGACAGGTGGCGCGTTTTGAGGACACATACGCGGAGTATGTGAAGTACCCGCTGATCACAAAAAAGCGTATGTTCTATGAGACTATGGAGGAAGTTCTTCCGGATCTCAAGGTCATCATCACCGGCGGAAACGGCACACAGACGCTGCTGCCGTTAGAACCATTTTCAGAGGCAGTTTCCGGCAGCGCAGCACAGACGGGAGGAGGGAACTAAATGAAAAAGACAGGAAAAAGAATCATAGGAATCGTTGTTCTTCTTCTGATCGTTGTTCTGCTTCAGGGAAGTATGGTGAGCACATACAATGACGAGTATAAGCTCATTCTCCAGTTCGGAAAAGTGGTCCGGGTGGTCGAGACGCCGGGTCTCAGCTTTAAGATCCCGTTTCTTCAGACAACACAGTCGATTCCTAATTATGAGATGATCTATGACCTTATTCCGAGTGAGGTTAATACAAGGGATAAAAAGGTGATGGTAACGGATTCCTTTGCATTGTGGAGTGTTACAGATCCGCTGGCATACCTTTCCAGACTCGGAGCGAACAAAGCAAATGCGGAAAGCCGAATTTCCGTCGTTGTATATAATGCTGTAAAAAATGTCATTTCCTCCACGGATCAGGCAGATGTGATCTCCGGCCGTGACGGAAAGCTGGCAGAGATGATCACAGAAAAGATCGGTTCTTCTCTGGACAGCTACGGAATCAAGGTAAAAAAGGTGGAGACGAAGCTTTTAGACCTCCCGGATTCCAACAAGGAGGCTGTTTACCAGCGTATGATCTCCGAACGGCAGAATATCGCTGCCGGATATATCGCAGACGGTGAGTACCAGTCCAATGTCATCAAGAACAGTACGGATAAAGAGGTCTCCATCATCATCTCCGAGGCGCAGGCCCAGGCGGAGAAGATCCGGGCGGAAGGCGAGGCAGAGTATATGAGGATCCTTTCCGGCGCGTACAATGACGAGGGAAAGGCCGATTACTATAATTATATCCGCAGTCTGGACGCGTTAAAGGCGAGTCTCAAGGGAGATAATAAGACGATCATTCTGGATGAAAATTCAGAGCTTGCGAAGATCCTCAGGGGAAACTATTAAGGAACGGCCAGGATAAAACCGCAGCAGCGGAAAATTCCTGTGAAGCAGTGATGCTGTGGATCCGGAACGATCCGGACGAAGCAGGCTGCTGCGGGACATAACCGCGGTCAGTAAAAAAGATCGTGGATGTCTGATAAATAATGATACGGTAAAGGAGAAGGGTTATGTCAAAAGTAGTTGATTATTTCCTCAAGTATGTAGCATTCGATACGCAGTCCGCAGAGGATGCGGGGACAGTTCCGAGTACGGAAAAACAGTTCGCGCTGGCGAAGCTTCTGTCCGAACAGTTAAAGAATATCGGGGTGAAGGACGTCTCCATGAGTGAGCACGGCTACGTGTACGGAACGATTCCGGCAAACGGGGATTATAACTGCCAGACCGTCGGCTTCCTCGCGCATATGGACACTTCACCGGATTGTCCGGATGAGAATGTCCGCCCGCAGCTCGTCAAACACTACGACGGAAAGGATATCACTTTAAATAAGGCGCTCGGAGTGAAGATGACAACAAAGATGTTCCCATTCTTAAAAAACTATGTGGGACAGGATCTGATCACCACCGACGGAACGACACTGTTAGGTGCAGATGACAAGGCGGGAATTGCCGAGATCATGACCATGGCAGAGACACTTCTGACACATCCGGAGATCCCGCACGGAACCATCAAGATCGCTTTCACACCGGACGAGGAAGTCGGACACGGTGTTGACTTCTTTGATGTTCCCGGCTGGGGCGCAGATGTGGCTTACACCGTTGACGGCGGCGCCTGGGGCGAGATGGAGTATGAGACCTTCAACGCGGCATCCATGAAAGTCACGATCCATGGAAGCAACATTCATCCGGGCAGCGCGAAGAACAAGATGAAAAACTCGATCCTGATCGGTCTGGAATTCCAGTCAATGCTGCCGGAGAACGAAAAGCCGCAGTATACGGAAAAATATGAGGGATTCTTCCATCTGAACAACATCGGCGGAAATGTCGAGAACACGACTCTTCACTATATTGTCCGTGACCATGATATGGCGCGGTTTGAGGAACGGAAAGCACTCGGAAAGAAGATCGGTGCGTTCTTAAACGAGAAGTACGGTGAGGGAACTGTTCAGGTGGAGATCGCAGACACCTACTACAACATGGCAGAGAAGATCCGCCCGCATATGTATTTGATGGATATCGCGGCGGAGGCATTTAAGGAGCTCGGCGTCGAGACACCGGTCGTAAATCCGGTCCGTGGCGGTACTGACGGATCCAGACTTTCCTACATGGGACTTCCATGTCCGAACCTCTGTACCGGCGGACATAACTATCATGGAAAGTATGAGTTCATCTGCATTCAGTCCATGGAGAAGACAGTGGAGCTGCTTCTTAAGATCGCAGAAAAGTTTACGAAGGTTGAGAAGCAGGCATAAAATCCGGATCAGGATATGGCTGTTTAGAAAATGCGGGAGGCGCTGGATGTCGCTTCCCGCTTTTCTTTTTGGATGTATGAATGTAATTTAGAACATGGCTTTATGTTGAAGGGGCAGATTATTCATGATATAATGAGCGAAAGTGAGTCAGAAGCGTGCTTGCACGGTTATGGCGAACGGCGAAATTAGTGAGTGACGAAGTCACGATATAATCATGCGCAGAAAGGCGGTACAGATTATGATAAAAACGATTCAAAGACGTCTGGACGCGATCCTGCATTGGAATATTTCCTTTGTGGGCGGTTTCCTCGGCGGTTATGCAATCCTTTCCCATGCCGGAGTCTTCGGCTCTGCACAGACAGGAAACCTGATGGAGATGGCTTCGAACGTCCGATTTATGGAATGGGAGGAATTGGGACTCCGTCTGCTGGCGATGGTGATCTTCGCCTGCGGTGTGATCGCCTCCTATATGCTGACAAACTATACAAACTTACATATGCGGAAGCTGGCGATCTGGGTGGATGCGACCGGTCTCGGACTTACGGCCCTGCTGCCGGATTGGTTCTCGCCGATTGCGGGTGTTTACCCGATCTTTTTTTGCTCAGCATTCCAGTGGGGGGTATATTCCGGCGCAGATGGTTTCAACAGCGCGACGGTTTTCATCACAAACAACTTCAAACAATCCGTCCTCGGCTGGACGCAGTATGCGTTGACAAAAGATAAAGAATTTAAGAGAAAAGCCGTGCTCTACAGCAACACGGTACTTATGTTCTTTCTCGGTGCCCTCCTCGGTGTCACCGGTGTAGCTGCCTTCGGCAACGCACTCGGTGCCTGCGTAGGCTTTATTCCCCTTGCTGTCGCGCGGATCTTTATCAGCATCGGTGAACTTCCGATAGAAGATGAGACTCCGGAGGAGACAGAGGAGGAGGCAGAAGAGATGATGGAAGAGGCGAAGATTTTGGAGAAGGAAGAGAAGAAGAAAATTTAAAAATTGGATATTTGATGAACGGGAATGGGCAGTTGATTCAGGGATGGGTCGGCTGCCTGTTTTGTATATCGGGAAATGCCGAAAAATTCCCTGGTACACAAAAAGACACGAATGTGCGAATGATAGTAAACGCTCCAAAAATCACCTAAAAGGCAGAAAAATATGGTAATATAAGAGTTATATAAAAGGTAAATTCTGTGGATTCAGGTGCGGCTCAGTCAGGAAGAGAAAGCTGACGGAGAAAACGGAGAAAACTGGGATCTGCGAGATTTGCAGGTGATGGCGGCTATTTTCAGACATGGAATAATATCAGGAATTCGTTGCAGAGAAGAAATGAACTGAAAGGAGACAGTATGAAATATCTGGCACACATAGAAGGGGAACGGGAACAGACCATAAAAGAGCATTCCATAGGAACTGCCGAATTGGCAGCAATGTTTGCTAAAGCATTTGTCAAAGATGATTGGGGATATTGTGTCGGAATGTTGCATGATATTGGTAAGTATTCTGAGCAGTTTCAGAAGAAAATTCAGGGAGACAACAATATTAAAGTGGACCATTCAACTGCAGGAGCAAAAGTATGCTATGAGATGGGTGGCTTATATGGGATCTTAAGCTATTGTATTGCCGGGCATCATGCAGGTTTGCCGAATACGGGGACTATATCAGGATTGGATAAATCGAGTCTGTTTGGACGATTGAAGAAAGGGGTGGATGATTTTAGCCGTTATAAAGATGAAATAAACATTCCATGTTTAAAAACATTTCCTTTCAATCCCCAGAAGACGGTAACTCCGGATTTTTCACTAAGTGTTTTTATTCGGATGATGTATTCCTGTCTGGTAGATGCGGATTTTTTAGACACAGAATATTTCATGGAGAATGGAGCAACAAATCGAGATGCGGGCGATCCGTTAAATAAGTTATATCAAAGATTATACAACCATGTAGGCGGTTGGCTGTCAAATGAAAATTTGGAAACTATTAATGGACGGCGCAGTGAAATTTTACGACATTGCATTGCTTCAGGAAAAGAAGAACCGGGAATGTTCCGCCTTACGGTGCCAACCGGAGGAGGAAAAACATTGGCATCTTTGGCATTCGCTTTGAAGCATGCAATCGAATACGGGATGGAACGGGTAATTTATGTAATTCCATATACGAGCATAATTGAGCAGAACGCAAAAGTATTTCGGGATATATTGGGCAGCCAAAATGTTCTCGAAAATCATTATAATGTGGACTATGAATCTTCCGAGGAATTTCGACCAATGCAGCTTGCAGCGGAGAACTGGGATAAACCAGTTATTGTCACAACGAATGTTCAATTTTTTGAGTCCTTGTTTTCTAATAAATCCTCGAAGTGCCGGAAATTACATCGAATTGCAAATAGTGTGATCATATTTGATGAAGCGCAAATGCTGCCAACTGACTATCTAATCCCATGTCTGGCGGTGATGGAAGAGCTGGTTCAAAACTATCACTCAAGTCTTGTTCTTTGCACTGCAACACAACCTGCATTGGATGGATTGTTTCGGAATAAATGGAATATTCGCGAATTATGTCCGAGAAAAGAAGAGCAGTTTCAGTATTTTACGAGAACAAGTTTCCGGACAATTGGCAGAATCAGTGAGGACGAGCTTGTGGAACGTTTAATGGAAGAAGAACAAACACTTTGCATTGTCAATACAAAAGCGCGGGCACAATCCGTGTACGAAAAATTAAAAGGGAATGGAAAAGAGCACGTGTACCATCTTTCCACATCAATGTATCCGAAACATCGAATGTCCGTGCTTCAGAAAGTGCGGGAGAGATTAAAACAGAAAGAAGGGGAGTGCAGAAAATCCTGTATTTTAATAGCCACGAGTTTGGTGGAAGCAGGAGTTGATCTTGATTTTCATTCGGTATACCGTCAGCTTGCGGGAGTTGATTCTATGATTCAGGCTGCAGGTAGGTGCAATCGTGAAGGAAAACAGGCAGCAGAAGATAGTAATGTCTACATCTTTTCATTGGCGGAAAGAGAGTACATGCCGGGGCAGAGAAAACAAATGGATGTAGCAAACTCGCTTATGAACCGGGGGATGGATTTCTCGGACCCAGAAACTGTTGAACAATATTTCAGAGAATTGTATTATCTTCAAAGAAATGTTTTGGATAAAAAGAATATCATGGATGAGTTTAAAAAGAACAGTTACAATTTCTCGACAGTTGCAAAAGAGTTCAAACTGATAGAAGAGAATACCATTTCGATTTTGGTGCCGCGCGAGGAAGAGGCGAAACAGATCTTAAGCGAAATTCGTTGTAAGGGATATACGAAATCATTGATGAGAAAAGCAGGACAGTATTGTGTTAATGTATACGAGAAAAATTTTAAAATGCTGTATGATGCCGGGATGCTTCGGGCAATATCGGAGGATATCAAGGATTTGTATGAACTTTGTAAAGAAGATGAGTATGCGAAGGAATGGGGGCTTACATTAAAAATCGAATCGGGGATGGGAGTATTTTATTAGCGGTCGGGAAAAAGGATCGTTAATTGTTTCTAAAATGGAGGTCCAACGGGATAAAACGTTTTATCCATGTTGGACCTTGCTTCATGTTGGCGTATTTGTCAACATTTCAATCCACAGCTTTAATTAAAGTGAAAGCTGACATTTAAATTATAATACAAAACAATATAGTTGTGTAAAAAATATGAGACTAATACAGATCCATTTACTTATGCTAATGCAAATAAAAAGTTTATTTCGTTGATAAATAAGCAAACAGAATTATGAGGCTATTGATTTTATGATAGGGGTGTGATATAGTATAACTGTAAAATAACAGACAATAATTGATAAAAATTCAAAATGCGTAACATTAGTGCGTTGACGTGCGATGTATACTTTGAATTGTGAAAATCAAAAATCACATGAGCATTACAGGAAGAGGTGATGAAATTCATGAGTGTAAAAGTAAAGGTTTGGGGTGATTACGCTTTGTTTTCCCGTCCGGAGATGAAGGTGGAACGTTGCAGCTATGATGTAATCACACCGTCAGCAGCACGAGGAATTCTCGAAGCAATATACTGGCACCCAGGTCTTAGATGGGTAATTGACAAGATTTATGTAAACAAACCAATCCGGTTTACCAGTGTACGGAGAAATGAGGTAAAGAGCAAAGTTTCTGCCAATAATGTATTGCAGGTTTATAATGGTGCAGATAAACTACTGTACATAAATACAAAAGAGGATATTGTCCAAAGGGCTTCGTTGATTCTTTGTGACGTAGAGTATGTGATCGAAGCGCACTTTGAAATGACTGACAAGGCAAATAGCACAGACAATCCAGGCAAGTTTCAGGATATTATGATGCGAAGGCTTAAACGGGGAGAATGTTACCATATGCCATGTTTTGGCTGTCGGGAGTTCCCGGCAAATTTTGCTTTGTGGGAAGAAGAAAAATGTGATTCGTATTATGAAAATGTTCCGGAGAAGGATTTGGGCTTTATGTTATATGACATAGATTATACAGATCCTGATCATATAGAGCCTATGTTTTTCCGCGCAGTCATGAAACATGGCATAATCGATTTAAGGAATTGCGAGGTGATACGGTGATACTTCAGGCACTTGTAAAACAGTATGAAAATCTGGCAGCAGACAATCGTGTGTCCAGAGAAGGTTGGTGTGAAGCAAAAGTATCATATGCAATTGATCTGGCGTCAGATGGCACGGTCAGAGGTTTTATAAACTTAAAAAAGGAAGAAGAACGTGGCAAAAAAAAGGTCTTGGTTCCGGATTTCAGAAATGTTCCCCAGATGGTAACGCGATCTTTAGGAGTAGCGGCAAATTTTCTATGTGATAATTCCAAATATATGTTGGGTCTGGATAAAGATGGAAGCTCAAAACGAATGCTGGATTGTTTTCAGGTCGCGAAAGAAAAGCATTTAAAACTGTTAGGCAGTGTGGAAGGAGAAATGGCATCTGCGATCCGGGCATATTTTGAGAATTGGGATCCTGAGCATTTACCGGAAGATTTAGCCCAAACAGCAATCTGGGAAGAAATCACAGATGGCGGCAATCTGATTTTTATTTTGAATGGGTTGGAAGCTCAAGAAGATGAAGCAATCCGGTCAATGTGGGATCAAATGCAGATATCCGGTACCGAGACAGAAGATGAGGCGATTGGAACTTGCTTAGTTACCGGAGTGAAGACGAAGGTATCTCGAATCCACAGAGCAATCAAAGGTGTTCCCGGAGCACAATCCAGTGGTGCAGCACTGGTATCTTTTAATGCTCCGGCGTTCGAATCATATGGGAAAGAACAAAGCTATAATGCTCCGGTAGGAAAATATGCAGAATTTGCTTATACAACAGCACTGAATTATCTTTTAGCACAGAGAAAATATACATTTCAGTTAGGTGATACGATTGTAATATATTGGGCGGATAACGGACAACAGACCTATCAGGATATTTTTTCGT
The DNA here is from genome assembly GCF_003435125.1 of Clostridium sp. AM25-23AC. Classification (NCBI taxonomy): domain Bacteria; kingdom Bacillati; phylum Bacillota; class Clostridia; order Eubacteriales; family Clostridiaceae; genus Clostridium; species Clostridium sp. AM25-23AC. Next base: position 62,881 of record NZ_QWGI01000014.1, read on the forward strand.
TTTCTCTTGAGCCAACCATTGATAATCAGGAGACGATATATGAGATTTTCGAATGCATAAAGAAAGACCAGCCTATTGAAATAAAAGACATTAGCTTGGATCCGGATCAAAAATTTTATATTTTAGGTCTTGCACCGAATGCCGCAAGAATTTCCGTTCGCTTTTTCTATCAAAATTCATTTGGAAAGATTTTGGAGCATCTGTCGGAACATTATGAACGCACCAGAATTGTAAAGCCATCATGGGAAACGCAGGAATATATAGGAATACGAGAGATGTTAATGGAAACCGTTAATATGAATTCTCGTGATAAAAACCCTGTCGCTAATATGGCATCTATGGTGTTGCAGGCAATACTTGCAGGCGGACGTTATCCGGCGAGCCTTTATACGGACACATTAATTCGAATTCGGGCTGACCAGGGAGATAAAAAAATGACCTGGGGGCGTGCCGCAATTCTCAAATTATATCTAATACGAAATACAAATTGGAAGGAAGGAGTGAATTTTATGGGATTAAATAAAAACTGTAAAGATCCGGCATATTTGCTGGGACGTTTGTTTGCAGTACTTGAATTTGTTCAGAAGGATGCCAATCCGGGAATTACTTCTACAATTCGTGATAGATATTTTAATTCCGCCTGCACGACTCCAGCATCAGTTTTTCCTATCTTGATTCGACTGAAGAACAGTCATATTAAGAAGCTGGAGCGCGATAATACAGGAACAAAAGTCTATTATGAAAAACTGTTGACAGAGATCCTTGGCGAATTGAATAAAATTCCGATGCGCCTGACTTTGGAAGAACAGGGAATGTTTGATTTAGGATATTATCACCAGTTACAGGATAAATATACAAAACGGGAGGATAAGGAATGAGCGAAGTGATTAAAAACAGGTATGAATTTGTAATATTGTTTGATGTAGAAAACGGAAATCCGAACGGAGATCCTGATGCGGGAAATTTGCCGCGCATTGATCCGGAAAGTGGTTTGGGGCTTGTTACAGACGTTTGCTTGAAACGAAAAATTCGAAATTATGTGGAAACGGTAAAAGAGGGAGAGAAAGGTTACCAGATCTATATCCGAGAAGATGTTCCGTTAAATAGAAGTGACAGGAGAGCCTGTGAGGTTCTTGGAATTACGGATACTGATGATAAAAAGGTGACAGAAGGTCTGAAAAAATTAAAGAAGAATGATCCTGATGCAGATATTAAAATTCGCGATTATATGTGTCAGAACTTTTTTGATATTCGTACTTTTGGTGCGGTCATGACAACATTTATGAAAGCCTCTTTAAATTGTGGACAGGTCAGAGGGCCGGTTCAGATTGGATTCGCGAGAAGCATTGACCCGGTGATCAGCCAAGAGGTTACAATTACAAGAGTAGCAATTACGACTGAAAAAGATGCTGAGGATAAAAAAACAGAAATGGGACGGAAAAGCATCGTGCCATACGGACTTTATAGGGCAGAGGGTTATATATCGGCAAATCTGGCACGAAAAGTGACGGGATTTTCTGAGGAAGATTTAGAACTTTTATGGGAAGCAATTATAAATATGTTTGAAAATGATCATTCGGCCGCAAGAGGAAAAATGGCTGTTCGTGAATTGATCGTATTTAAACACAGTAAAGAATTAGGAGATTGCCCGGCATATAAATTATTTGGCGCAGTGGAAGTGACAAGAAAGAATGATGTCATGTATCCGAGAAATTATCGTGATTATGAGGTTACTATTCACGAAGAACAAATACCTGAATCTGTTGAAGTGAAAAGGATGATTGAATGAGTTATTCTGAAGATGACTATTTGATGATATCAGGAATTCAGCATTTCAAATTCTGCAGAAGGCAATGGGCATTTATTCATATTGAGCATCAATGGGCAGAAAATGAGCATACAGTAATTGGTGAATTGATGCACAAAAAAGCACATGATCCATATCTGACAGAGAAAAGAAAGGATGTAATTTATGTACGAGCCCTTCCTGTGCACTCTAAGGAAATGGGTGTGACCGGTGAATGTGATGTCGTTGAGTTTCATAAGTGTGAGGACGGTGTAAGTTTGCACGGTCATAGAGGATTGTATTCAATACATCCGATAGAATACAAAAAAGGCAGACCGAAACATACGGAAGAGGATATTTTGCAGCTTACAGCACAGGCGATGTGTCTGGAAGAGATGTTTTCGACAGAAATTCCGGAAGGCGCACTTTTTTATGGAGAAACCAGGCGGCGTGAGATCGTCAAGATCACACAGGAACTTCGGACTGAAGTACAGGATATGTTTTTGGAGATGCATCAGTACTATCAAAGAGGCTATACGCCAAAATCAAAGTACAGTAAGGCATGCCAGTCGTGTTCCTTAAAAGATATCTGTCTTCCCAAAATGAATCGTTCCGGAAGTGTAAAGGAATATATTTCAAAGAGACTTACGGAGGAAGAAGAATGAAAAAACTGCTGAATACATTGTATGTAACGTCTGAGAACAGTTATCTGGCACTGGATGGTGAAAATGTCGTCATTTATGAGCATCAGGATGAACTCGGTCGGCTGCCTCTGCATAATCTTGAAGGAATTGTCTCATTTGGATATCGCGGCACGAGTCCGGCGCTTATGGGTGCATGTGCAGACAGAAATATTTCTTTGTGCTATATGACACCACAGGGAAAATTTCTGGCACGTGTAACGGGAAGAGTTCATGGAAATGTACTTTTACGGGAACAGCAGTATATGAGCAGTAAAACAGAGAAGATAGGATTGGAGATCGCAAAAAATTGTATAACCGGAAAAGTATACAATGCCCGTTGGGTCATTGAGCGGGCATTGCGAGATCATCCGCTTCAGGTTGATACGGAACGATTGAAAAAAGCTTCATTTCAATTGAAGGAGGCGCTTAGTCGAATTCAGGACAGTATTTCAAGAGAACAGCTTCGGGGATATGAAGGTGAGGCTGCCAGTATATATTTTGGAGTATTTGACGAACTGATTTTGCAGCAGAAAAAGGACTTTTTCTTTCATGAACGAAGTAAGCGGCCACCTATGGATAATGTAAATGCGTTGTTGTCGTTTGTGTATACATTATTGACAAATAATATCACGGCAGCATTGGAAAGTGTTGGATTGGATCCGTGTGTTGGATATCTACATACCGATCGTCCGGGAAGAGCATCACTGTCGCTTGATCTGATTGAAGAATTACGCCCTGTAGTAGCAGATCGATTTGTTTTATCCTTGATCAACAAAAAAATCGTAACAGGAAAAGACTTCAAACAGAAAGAAAATGGAGCTGTTTTGATGGATGATGACTGTCGAAAAAAGCTTATAACGGAATGGCAGAAGAAGAAAAAGGAGGTTATTACCCATCCATTTTTGAATGAAAAAATAGAATGGGGAATGGTTCCGTATGCGCAGGCTATGCTTTTAGCACGATATCTACGCGGAGATTTAGATTCCTATCCAACATTTTTATGGAAATGAGGTGAGACATATGTTAGTATTAATTACCTACGATGTAAACACAGAAACAGCAGCAGGGCGTGCGCGTCTTAGGAAAGTTGCCAAGCAGTGTGTAAACTATGGAAGACGCGTACAGAATTCTGTTTTTGAGTGTATCGTAGATAACGCACAATGTATCATGTTAAAATCACTTCTTGCAGACATTATTGATGTCAGCGTTGATAGTCTCCGTTTTTATTACTTGGGAAACAAATATGCAACCAAGGTGGAGCAGATCGGTGTTGACAAGGGAATAGCTGCCGATGATGTGCTGATCGTTTAAATACAAGTCGGTGCGAACCAAAAGCATACATGAAAATGCTAAGGGATTCGCACCTGAAAAAATGCACAAAAATTATGAAATACATTGATTATTGGAATGGATAATTCACATTGAATGGAGATTTATGTACAGTATGCTGAAAGGAAATGTGATGTTTTAGATGGATTTTAGTAATCAATGCTGTCGCCTCCCTCGCGGAGGCGTGGATTGAAATACCATAGCTTAATGCATCGCTATAAACAGTAGGGTCGCCTCCCTCGCGGAGGCGTGGATTGAAATCAGTTTTAAAGTAGCTTATATAAAAGATAATGGTGTCGCCTCCCTCGCGGAGGCGTGGATTGAAATAATAACACTGCCGCCATCAGCTATGCCCTCATTTTGTCGCCTCCCTCGCGGAGGCGTGGATTGAAATAGATACGTAGTGCGTAACTGATCACTTGTGTAAGTCGCCTCCCTCGCGGAGGCGTGGATTGAAATGTCAGACGATCGGAGATAAGCTCCGACCGTCTTGTCGCCTCCCTCGCGGAGGCGTGGATTGAAATTAAAAAGGAGGAGTATGGAAAGCAAGAATCCCACGTCGCCTCCCTCGCGGAGGCGTGGATTGAAATTTAAGCGGCAGGAAGGGATTGAGATCATCCGTCGTCGCCTCCCTCGCGGAGGCGTGGATTGAAATGTAAGTGGAATACTCGCTTGCGTGTAACCATGCTCGTCGCCTCCCTCGCGGAGGCGTGGATTGAAATCTTTGCTATGTCGATATACTCGTCAAGCGGAAGAGTCGCCTCCCTCGCGGAGGCGTGGATTGAAATACACGAAGATCGGTGGATATACGCCGGCCGAAGACGTCGCCTCCCTCGCGGAGGCGTGGATTGAAATGCCTGGTTAAAGGCCGCGATTGCTTTCTTCGCGAAAGTCGCCTCCCTCGCGGAGGCGTGGATTGAAATCACGAAGATCGGTGGATATACGCCGGCCGAAGAGGTCGCCTCCCTCGCGGAGGCGTGGATTGAAATTTACTTTCTGCAAACGATCAACGCCGTTCAGCTTCCGTCGCCTCCCTCGCGGAGGCGTGGATTGAAATTACTTCTGTAAAGTCGGAGGCATATTCTCCTTTGTCGCCTCCCTCGCGGAGGCGTGGATTGAAATATATGGTGGGAAGGTTTATAATGATGTGGTTGGAGGTCGCCTCCCTCGCGGAGGCGTGGATTGAAATATCAATGATAACATACTGCTCATAATCTGTGTTAGTCGCCTCCCTCGCGGAGGCGTGGATTGAAATAATCGTTGATTGCGTTGAAGAGGAAACTTTATACGGTCGCCTCCCTCGCGGAGGCGTGGATTGAAATCTCAGATGCCCCTTTGGAGTTCAGAAGTTCGTCAAAGTCGCCTCCCTCGCGGAGGCGTGGATTGAAATGGATTGGTATTCTCCTTATACTCCTCGCAACAGGTCGCCTCCCTCGCGGAGGCGTGGATTGAAATGCGCCACCCACCCCGGAGGATGTGAGGGAATATTGTCGCCTCCCTCGCGGAGGCGTGGATTGAAATATACGGCACAGAGCCGCAGGAGAACGGCATACAGGAGTCGCCTCCCTCGCGGAGGCGTGGATTGAAATGACAAGATTCCAAGAGAATCGCGAGAGGAAGCCTGTCACCTCCCTCGCGGAGGCGTGGATTGAAATCGTGAGAGATGGGACGAAGTGAGAAAGTCCGTGATGTCGCCTCCCTCGCGGAGGCGTGGATTGAAATGCACAAAACAACACAAGTCATAAATGCTCCTTATCGTCGCCTCCCTCGCGGAGGCGTGGATTGAAATATAAAATTCCATCCACTTAATAATACCGTATCTGGTCGCCTCCCTCGCGGAGGCGTGGATTGAAATAAGATGGAATAGAAGTTTACTGCTTACCGGATGGGTCGCCTCCCTCGCGGAGGCGTGGATTGAAATCATTCAAAAAACGGTCATAACTTCTTAGGAGACTGTCGCCTCCTCGCGGAGGCGTGGATTGAAATATCGCGGACTGCTGCCTCGAAAAACGGGAAGGCCGGTCGCCTCCCTCGCGGAGGCGTGGATTGAAATCCGTCCAACGAAAGCCTTATCTCCTGCTTGTTCAACGTCGCCTCCCCGCGGAGGCGTGGATTGAAATATGTGTCACAAATCGCTATCATCTTGCAGAGGTGTGAATCAAAAAATCCATCCCCCCCATTGCAATTCCCCGCTATTTTTCATATACTTATAATATGAGTGGATAGATGCAGCCGCTATGTGTTGGGCATTTTGCCTGCCGTAGTTGAACGGGGCACTATCCACTCTTTTATGCTTATGAACAATCAATAGCCCTCACGCGGACTCCCGCAGCAGCCGGATCAGCTCCTCCATCGCCGGAAGTGTCTGTTTTCCTTTCAGCGTAACGATGGAGTAGCTGGTAGTATCAGCTGGATTTCCAATCCGGAAGCAGCGGACAGGCTTGGGATAGCGGAAATTTTTCATGTACTGGTAGAAGTTGAATGCGATTCCATAGCCTTCTGCTGCGAGCTGACAGGCAGATTCAAGATTTTCAAGGAGAAAGACCTGTCCCGGTTCAGCGTGATCATAAGCAATGGCAAGGTCTGTGTAGTGTCTGGAGGACTGCTCCGGCTTTTGCAGGATAAAACGTTCCCCGTTAAATTGTTTGAGATCGATCCTTGGACATGGATCTTTCCGGCTTTTCTTTGCCGCGCCCGCGCACAGTGGGTGATCGGCGGAGACAACAGCGACCATATAGTCCTTATAGAGAGGACGGTATTCCAGCAGCGGATGGCTGGAGGATTCGTTTACGATGGCAAAATCAAGCTCTCCGGCAAGCAGATGCCGGATCATCTGCTCAGTAGATTCCTCGTATGGGACCAGCTTCACATCCGGATAGCGGGCGGAAAAAACAGGCAGTGCCTTCGCAAGAAGATAAAGTGTTCTTCTGGGATGGATTCCGAAACGGATCGTTCCCGAAGAGCCACCCATGTATTTTTGAAGCTCATTTTCATAATGGGCTTCTATTTTTATCATCTCTTTTGCATGTTCCAAATAGATCTTTCCGGCCTCGGTTGGGACAAACTGTTTCCCGATCCGGTCGAAAAATCTTGTCCCGGTGCGTTCTTCAAGATTTCCTAAAAATATGCTGAGGGCAGGCGGAGAGATATGCAGGGCTTGCGCCGCATCCTTAATTCCCCTGTGTTTTTCAATTTCAAGCATATAGAGCTGTTCCCGCATATCCATGGCGTTTCGCTGGTCCTTTCCCTGAATAAATATTTGCAATTTCGCATAAAAATAAACAATATTAAATAAAACAATAAAAATATTAAACTTGCTTTAATTTTATATCTTGATTATAGTCTAAGAAAGAAAACAAATCAAGGAAGGATTGGAAGTATGAAACCATTAAAAGAAAAAAAGCCTTTTCAGGCGCCGCACACATTTGTGATCCTTGTAGCGCTGATTCTTCTGGCAGTCGCAGCCACTTATGTTGTGCCTGCCGGAGAGTATACCCGGTATACGGATGAGGCGACAAACAGAACCCTCGTGGAAGCGGGGAGCTTCCATTATGTCGAATCTCATCCGGTAAGCTTTTTAACCGTTCCGGCACTGATCTACAGGGCGATCGTAAAGGCGGCAAGCACAGTTACGTTTATCCTTATTATCGGCGGCTCTTTTGAGATCATCACATCCACAGGGATCCTCACAGTTCTCTGTAAGAAGATGGCGAAAGCCTTCCGCGGCCGCGAGTATTTTGTGATCCCTGCATTTCTGCTGTTATTTTCTGTTTTTGGAACAACGATGGGAATGTCTGCCGAGGTCATGATCTTTGTGCCGATCGGAATTGCCCTTGCGGCATCTCTGGGACTTGACAAAGTGACAGGTACCGCAATGATTGCTATGGGCGCCGCATCCGGATTTACAGCCGGAATCCTGAATCCCTTCAATGTCGGTGTTGCTCAGGATATTGCGGAGATCCCGATGTTTTCCGGTATGGGATACCGCATTTTTATTCTCGGAGTTCTTCTGGTGATCGATACGGTCTACATTACCTGGTACGCAAAGCGCGTGAAAGCGGACCCGACAAAGAGCATCATTTACGGAGAGCCTGAGGACCAGGAATTTACTTTCGATGATACAGAAGAAGCGCTGAACCTGACCCATGGTCTGACTCTGGTAGTGATCGTAGCCGGCTTTGCGGTCCTGATCTATGGACTCAGTAAGCTCGGATGGTATTTTGAGGAGATGTCTGCGATCTTTATCGCGATGGGTGTGCTCTGCGGTATCGTGAACCGCTATAGCCCAAACAAGATCGCCGCTACGTTCGGAAACGGAGCGAAGGGAATCGTTGTGGGAGCTCTGATCGTTGGTATTGCCCGCGGTGTTGAGCTTGCATTATTTGACGCGATGATCCTTGACACCATCGTCCATGCGATCGCAAGTATCGTAAACATTCTTCCGCAGTCCTTAAAAGCCATCGGAATGTTCCTTGCACAGTCACTTGTCAACTGTGTGATCACCTCCGGTACCGGACAGGCCGCGGTTACCATGCCTCTTATGGTACCGGTTGCGGATCTGATCGGTATTACGAGACAGACAGCCGTCCTTGCGTTCCAGCTGGGAGACGGATTTTCAAACTCTGTTCTTCCGACATCCTCTGCGCTGATGGGTTATCTCGTCGTTTCGAAGATCCCGTATGTTAAATGGTTAAAATTCATGATGCCGTTATTCCTGATCTGGACATTCTTCGGATGTCTGTTCATGCTTGGGGCACTCATGATCGGCTATTAAGACGGAGGAAAAGAGAAGATGCAGGATTTTGAAGTGAAGGAGCGTTTAAGAGAACATCTGGAGTACCTTTGTTCGTTCGATAAGCTCTCTGGTGAACCGGAGGCGTATCGCGCGGTCGAGTATATTCTTGATGTATTGGAAAAATCCGGGATCTCCTGCCATGAGGAGGATTTTCCGGCTTATCTGAGCAATCCGGTGAGCAGTGTCCTTATCGCAGATGGTGAGGAGTTCCCATGCCGTCCAAGGTCTTTCTCGGAGAGCACAAAAGGGAGGATCGAGATCCCACTGATCTACGATTCCGGAACAAAAACGGAAGTCTCCCTTTCAGATCAGAAACGGTTTATGGAAACAGTTGCCGGAAAGCTTGTCCTCGGGTACGGATTTGATGAGCGTTATGCAAAATTGCTGGAGCAGCATGGAGCGGCTGGGTGGATCCAGATCTGGACCTCCGACGAGGACGCGGTCCATGAGGACACGGTAAGCCCTGTCTGGGGAACTCCGGATATGGACTCATCTCTGTTCCAGTTACGGATGCCGGTGGTTGCCGTCTCAAAGCCCTGCGGGGAGAAACTGATCCGGAAGCTGAAAATATATGAGGCAGAAGGAAAACAGCTTTTTGCGCAGCTTTCCAGCGAGGTGGACACATGCGTAAAAAACGTCGCGCTGCCGATCGCCGAGATCCCGGGAAAGAGCAGGGATTTTGTCCTGCTCTCCGGTCACTATGATACCTGGTACCGTGGCGCTTTTGACAACTGCACGGCAAATGCGCTGGCTCTGGAGCTTGCCTGTTATATGAAAGAACATCAGGATGAGCTTTTCTATTCCCTGCGGATCGCCTGGTGGCCGGGACATTCCAATGGGCGCTATATGGGATCCACCTGGTATTGTGATCACCACTGGGATGAGCTTGAGGAGTACTGCATCGCTCACCTGAATCTTGATCTTCTGGGATCAAAAGGAGCAGACCATACGCTTGCGATCCGGACAGCGGGGCTTGAGGGCGAGGAATGGCTGAAAGAGCAGGTGCGGAAGGTAGATCCGGCGGCGGAAATGATGTTTGGGCGTATCGGGCGGGGAGCGGACCAGTCGCTCTGGGGCGCAGAGATCCCATATCACATCAATCCCCGTTATGAGGCGAAAAAAGAACGAAAACACTCGGATGCTCCGGGTCCCGGCGTGTACTGGTGGCATACGATCGACGATACCTTTGACAAGATCGATCTTGACGGGCTTTTGCGGGACGGAAGAGTCGTGGGCGTTCTGTTGTATGAACTCCTCTCGAAGGAGAAGCTTCCTGCCGATTATAGCAGCTATGCAAAAACCTGGCTCCCATACTTTGAGACGTTAAAAAATTCAGAGGAGCATGAACAGGCGGCGGATGAGATCGAAACACTTCTAAAAGAGGTTCTGGATCGTTGTGAAACGCTTGAACATATATGGGGAACGGAGAAGATCGAAGAACATAACCGCCTTTGCCGTCTCGTCGGAGGAGTTTTCAGCCGTCTTATGCACTCCACAGGCTCCGCGTATGAACAGGATACTTCTTTTGCATATGGTCCGCTGCAGCTTCTTAAAGCTTCCGCGAAGGCACTCCCTGAAAACAGTCCCGCGGATTGGAGCCTGTTCTATCAGACAACATTCGTGAGACAGAGAAACCGGATGGTGACGGAGCTTAGAAAACTGCTGAAAGAGATCGATCTGGAATTCAGGAATGGATCGGATCGCTTTGGATCTTCACGAAATTGTGACAGGAGAATGGAGATATGAAGAAAGAAACAATAAAGCAGGCCGTTGCGCCTTACATGGCAGAGCTTACCAAAATGGCAGACAGGATTTATGATCTGGCGGAGCCGGGACTTGAGGAAGTCCGCTCCAGTGCGATCCTTACAGATTATCTGGAAAAAAAAGGATTTCAGATCGAGCGCGGGATCGCAGATCTCCCGACTGCTTTCCGTGCTGTCTATGAACAGGGAAACGGAGGTCCTTCCTTTGGATTTCTCGCAGAGTACGACGCACTGAAAGGGATCGGTCATGCCTGCGGTCATCACATGCAGGGACCGTCTGTGATCGGAGCGGCCCTGGCACTCCGGGATCTCTGTAAGGATCAGCCCTATAAGATCGTGATCTACGGGACACCGGCGGAGGAGACGATCGGCGGAAAGATCATTATGAAGGAGAAAGGGTGTTTTCAGGATATCGATCTTGCGCTCATGATGCATGCAGCCCCCAATACCTGTGTCGATGTCCGCTGTATGGCACTTGAGTGCTTTTACGTTACCTTCCATGGGGTAGAAGCTCATGCCGCCATGAGCCCGCACAAAGGGAAGAGTGCCTTTGATGCCGCGCTTCTTTCCTTTCAGGGGATCGAGTTTATGAGGGAACATGTTCTTGAGGATTCCAGAATGCATTACACGGTTCTTGATGCCGGCGGTCCATCGAACATCGTTCCGGGAACGGCAAAGGCAGAGTATACACTTCGCTCTTATAGTACGGATTACTTAGAGAAGGTCATTGTTCCGAGATTTCAGGACATCATAAAGGGTGCGTGCCTGATGACGGGAACGACCTGTGAGATAGAGAGAAGCTATCCGTTTCAGGCAAAGATCCCGTGTCTGACCCTGAATGACCTGATCATGGAAAATGCCAGAAAATTTGAGGCACCACAGCTCGCCGGACCGCGTGAAAAGACGGGCTCCACGGACTTTGGAAATGTTATGTATGATGTGCCCGGATGCTGCATCCGCACAGCGTTTGTGCCAGAGGGTACCGCGGCGCATTCGCAGGAATATCTCGATGCGGGAAAGACGGAGCGGGCTCATGAAGCGATCCGGTCCGGTTCGGAGATCCTTGCGGGAACATGCATCGACATGATTGAAAGACCAGAGCTTTTGGAACAGATCAAAGAGGAGTTTCGGAAGCGGAAACAGGAAGAAATCGCAAAAATATGACAAAATTGTCATTTTCCAGTCATGAACAATTAAACTGCTGTCTGTAAAATATGAATCTGTAAGGAATTTAACAAATATCCAGAAAGGAAGATGATTATGACAGCAGCTATTGGTTTTCTGATGATCATCGCGATCGTAGCACTGCTTTTAAAGGGCAAAATGTCTCCGATCGTGGTACTTGCGGTGATTCCGGTCATTGCAGCCCTGATCCTCGGCTTCTCCCCGGTGGAGGTCATGGACTTCATTGCGGATGGAATCAAAACCACCACAAGCAATGGTATCTTATTTATCTTTTCAGTAATTTATTTTGGTGTTCTGGCAGACACCGGACTCTTTGATGTTATCGTAGGCTGGCTGGTAAAAAAAGCCGGAAACAATGTAATTGCGGTCACTGTAGTTACAGCGCTGATCGCAACGATCGCTCATCTGGACGGTACTACGGCTGTTACCGTTCTCATTACGATCCCGGCGATGTACCCGGTATATAAGAAGATGAACATTGACTCCCGTATCCTTCTCTGCCTGACAGGTGCCTGCATGGGCGTTATGAACCTGCTTCCGTGGGGCGGCCCGACAGCGAGAGCGGCTACTGTACTCGCTATGGATGCCACTGAGTTATGGCACATGCTGATCCCGCTTCAGGTTGTTGGCCTGATGATGAACATCATTCTTGCTGTACTCCTCGGCATGTTAGCCATCAAGCATGGTGCCGGCGCTGGAAAGGGCGTAGAGGTGGAGTCCGATGAGAAAGAGAAGAAAGAGGCAGCTGATTTAAGAAAATCCAACGCTTATCTGATCTTCAACTTCTTACTTACAGTAGGTGTGATTGCCCTGTTATCCACAGGTATCGGTAAATCCTATGTGATCTTCATGCTTGGTCTTTGCATCCTTCTGGCTGTCAACTACCCGAACCAGAAGACTCAGGACAAGCTGATCAAGAAGCACGCTCCGGCAGCCCTGATCATTTCCGCAACACTGTTTGCCGCAGGTGCTATGGTAGGTGTCTTCGACGGAACCGGTATGCTGGAAGCAATGGCAAATGCGATCATGGCGATCATTCCGGCAGCTCTTGGAAAGTACGTTCACATCATCTTTGGTATTCTGGCGCTTCCGCTTGGTCTCTGCGTTGGAACAGACGCATACTTCTATGGCATCATGCCATTAGTTATGCAGGTAGGCGAGACCTATGGCGTGGCTTCCCTGAATACTGCCCTGACCATGCTGATCGGTAAGAACCTTGCGTTAATGGTAAGCCCGTTAGTACCGGCAACTTACCTCGCGATCGGTCTGACAGGAACAGAGCTGAAAGATCATATGAAATTCAGCATTCCGCCGTACTACATTATCAGCCTTATCATGCTGGTATTCGGTGTGATTCTTGGCATTGTTGCCATCTAAACGATACATGACGAATGAAAATCCTGTTCTGCAGTACGGATCTTGTACCGCAGAACGGGATTTTTTGCTATAATGAAAGAAAAATGACGCAGGAGTAAGGTTATGAATACAGAAAAGATCCTACTGGTGGACGATGAGCGTGCGATCCGGCTGGCTGTGCGGACCGCCCTGACCCGTGAAGGAATGCAGGTGACGGAGGCAGCCGATGGAAGTGAGGCTCTGGAGCTTTTAAAGAAACAACAGTTCCATCTGGTGATCCTGGACGTAATGATGGAACATGTGGGTGGTTATGATGTGCTGCAGGCAATGCGCGCCGCTGGAGACCACACGCCGGTCATGATGCTGTCGGGAAAATCCGATGAGATGGATCAGGTGCTGGGGCTCGGCTTTGGCGCGGACAGTTATCTGACAAAGCCGTTTCATACTGCGATCCTGATCCAGACAGCAAAGGCGCTGATCCGCAGAAGTCAGATCTACAGCCAGGGAGCATCCGGAGACACCGGGATCCGTAAGGGTCCGTTTACGGTAGATACCTTAAAGATGGAGTGCCTGAAAAACGGTGAGCCGTTAAATTTTACTGCCAGAGAGATGACCCTGTTCCGATTCTTGATGGAGCATCCGGGACAGGTGTTTACGAAGGAACAGCTTTATACCCAGGTATGGAATGAGGCGGTGGTGGATGACAATACCATCACCGTCTATGTGAAACGGATCCGGAACAAGATCGAGGATGACCCGAAGCAGCCCCGGTATCTGAAGACGGTACGTGGAATCGGATATATGCTGAATGTGTAGGAATAAAAAATGGAAGAATTTTTAAATAAAAGGAAATCAAGACTGGTGGCGGTCAGTCTGTTGATCATTTTATCAGTGGTTGTGATATTTGCAGGTTCCCGGCTTTACAGTCAATACCGGGAGCAGGTGATCCGGACGGAGGAAAGTCAGCTTTTAACCATGGCGGGAATCGTCGGAAATAACCTCAATTCCTACATGGAACAGCAGCTTGAGGAGATTGACCTGTTTTATTCCCAGGAAGGAATGCCGGAAAATGTCTGGGCGGAGTATGGCGGAATCAATGCGAGGACAGCTTACTTTTTAAAGGAAAATGTAGGGGTCTATAACTGGATTACTGTAACGGAACCGGATGGAACAAAATTCCGGTATGAACCGGGGAAAAAGACGTTTCGGGAATCTGCGGACGGAGAAGTGAAAGCAGTGGCTTCGCAGGACGGAAATCATCCTGCAGAGATCACGGGAAAGGAAATATCGGATCAGACGGGATGGTATGAGCTTTATATTGAGAAGAATGTCCCTGTCGGATCTGAGGTCTATATGCTCACATTTGCCATGGACCTTGGAGCGCTGTATGAGAAGATCGTCGCGCCGGTAAAGATCGGAGAAGCCGGATATTCCAGCGTCAAAGACCAGAATATGAACATCATCATGCACCATGTAAAGAACCAGATCGGTCTTGAAGCGGTGGATGGACGTATTGAGAGGTATCCATATCTTGACATGAGCAGCCTGAATGCCTGGATCATGAGGCAGGAAAATGAGAACTCCGGAACCGGTGTGATCGATACATATGTATGGGATGATCCTGAATTAAAAAGAGTCCGCCGCGTCGTTGCGTTTCAGGCGATCTCGATTCAGGGAGAACGCTGGATCGTCAATTCCACACTGCCGGTCCATGAACTTTCGGGACCGCTTGAGAGCATGATGACCATGCTGATCGGCGTGATGATCCTGTACATGCTGATCCTTGCGGTGATCATGGTATTTTTCCTGAGAAACCGTTTTCTGGCGGAATCCCAGCAAAAGGAGATCACGTATCTAAAAGAGATCAATCATGGAATGGAGATGCTCGTCCAGAAAAACAACGAGATCCGGCATTACCAGCGAATCCAGTCGCTGGGAATGATGGCGAGCCACATTGCGCATGAATTCAACAATTATCTGACACCGGTGCTGATCTATGCGGAGCTTCTTGAAAATGATGAATCCATCTCTTCCGAAAATCAGGAGATGATCCATGAGATCACAAAGTCGGTGGATCAGGCATCGAATCTGTCAAAAGAACTGCTCGCCTTTTCCAGACAGGATACCGGTGTGCGGCTGGAACCACTGAACTTTACGGAAGAAGTCAGGAATGCGGTATCCATCGTGCGACAGCTTGCCCCGGCGGCGATCACGTTGAAAACAGAGATCACGGAGGAACCGCTATATGTGTTGGGACGCAGACGGATGGCGGAGCACATTTTGATGAATCTCTGCAAAAACGCGTTTCAGGCTATGGAAAAGACCGAGAGAAAGGAGTTGTGGATCCGGCTGGCGGCAAAAGGGAATGATGCGATCCGCCTGCTGGTATCTGATACCGGCTGCGGAATCGGAGATGATGCCATGCAGAAGATCTTTGAACCGTTCTACACAACAAAAGGATCGAGACAGGGTACCGGACTCGGTCTTTCGGTGGTTCGGAATATGGTGACATCGGTCGGTGGAACGATCTGTGTAGAGAGCAAAGCGGGTGAGGGAACAACATTTGTCATTGAGATCCCGCAGAACGGCCCGGAAGTGGAGGCTGACGGCCGGAAACGGCTGAAGCATGTACAAAAGATCGCCATTGTATCCGGCGAAGAATCTGCAAAGACCTGGAAAGCGGCCGCATCTCACAGCCGGAAGACAGTGGATCTGTACGCACACCCGGCGGCCCTTATCGACCGGGTCCAGAAAGATCCGTCAGCCTATGATCTTCTGATCGCGGAGTACACACTGCCGACCATGAACGGAATCGAGCTGTGTGAGGTGGTTCGCCGCATCAATCCGGAAATTCGCCTGATCCTCATCGCGGAACAGGGAGGAGCCGATTTCGAATGGTACCTGAATAACGGCATGATCGACCGGTTTATGCTGAAAGATGAGTTTGCGGAGGAATTTGCGGAGATGTTTGAAGGGTAAACAGAGAAGAATCCATTGTGGAAAACGGGAGCGGCAGGACCTGACTCCGTTGCAGGAAGTATCCCACCTCAATGAAAAAGGAAGCAATCGAAAAGGCAACCGCAGACCTCAACCCTATTCTCATCTCGCAGATCGACTTCACATTCAAAGATGATGAAGAAACACTTAAGAAGCTTTATGGTTTGATGTAAAAGATTATCCCGACTTTTTTGAGATATTTTCACAGAAAAACGGTGTATTCCGCCAGAATTCCTGATAATCACAAAGCCGGGATAAGTGGTGTAAGAGGACGGGAGCTAATCACTCCCGTCCTACTCGATTTTCTGTCAGCTTTCACTGATTAGAACCATTCATGGGGTCTCACATATGTTCATCTTGATATGCCTGAGTCATTGCTTCCGCAACGGCTGTATCCTGTTCAACGGTGCCGCCGGATACGCCGATGGCTCCGATGCAGCACGTTCCTGAGAATAAAGGAATGCCGCCGCCAAAGAGACAAAATTGACCTGGGTGGGTATTTTGGAGACCATACAGAGGTTGTCCGGGCAAAACGGAGGCAGCGGATTCTCCTGTAGGAGACCGGAGAGCCAAAGCGGTAAAGGCCTTTGCCTGAGCGATGGAAAGACTTGCAAGAAGAGCTCCGTCCATCCGGTGCAGGGCAGTCAGATTTCCTCCCTCATCCACTACGGCGAGTACCATGGGAACGCCGATATGGATTGCTTTTTGCTCTCCGGCTAAAATGAGATGCTTCGCCTGCTCCAGGCACATTCGTTCTTTTCCGGCTGCTTTCAGTATAGCTTTTGCAAACAGCTTCAGATCTGTGTTGCTGTCAGATATGCCAGGAATCCTATTTTCAAATCTACATTGCTTATCAGAATCATTCAAATCAAACACCTCCTGTCGATTTCAAAGATTGTGTGTAACGGTTTCGTACCTTACGATTGCGTTACAAACTTGTCACGGTTAGAGTCGATCCCCGACTAAGAGAAAGAACTTATGATTACAGCAGATGTCTGTATAATTCAGGATCCGGATGGGCAATGACAACACTGTCTAAGACCATACCGGTGCCTTCTGCCGATTTTATTCCGGCATCCACGGAGGCGGTGACAGCGGATACATCACCGGTCATGGTGACAAAGGACTTGCCCCCGATACCGGTTCCGAGCCGGATTTCCAGAAGATCCACATCCGCAGCCTTCGCTGCAGCATCGGCAGCCAGAATGGCAGCTGTGACAGAGAAAAACTCCATAACCCCTAATGCACGAAGCCGCTCCGGGGCAGAAGACATATTGATGGCTTCAACGACCTGCGGATGGATCCTAGGCAGGATAAGGCGGTCGATCACATTTGAGGACGAAGCAGCCTGACCTGCGTCAAGAGCCGCTTCTACGGAAGAGACTTCGCCGGTAATTAAGATCTGGTACTTTCCCGGACAGCTGGGACGGGCGGCGATCAGAGCAATGTCTGCTGCCTTGATCATTTCATCGGCAGCGAGAATTCCTTTCGAGATACTGTTTAATTCAAGAAAACCTATGGTAATCATTGTCCGCCTCCTTTTTTAATTACGACAAAGCGATCCGTTACTTCTGTAACGATTCCTTCGATGCTTGCATGGATCCGTGCGCCTAAGCTGTTTTCAGGCATCTGACCGACAAGCGCTCCTTCGGATATGGTCTGACCGGCAACAACAACAGGAACGCATGGCGCTCCGATGTGCTGTGACAGTGGGATAGATACCTGCTCAGGCTGAAGCTCGAGGCATTCTGTGATCTTATAGTCATAGTAAGCATCCACGCCGAGCCTTGTAGCGATCCGGTGGGAAGAAACGCGGCGGTATTCCCGCTCCGGAAGCTGCTGCAGTGGTTCGGTCGGCTTCTGGTAACGGAAGCCCTGTTTGCGGAGAAGCCCTTTCATGTAGAGATTGACCTGGCGCGGATAGATTCCCATCGGACAGGCATAATTTTCACATAAACCACATTCGCTGCAGATCATAGCCTGCTGCACATCCTTATCGGAAAGAAGTGTTTCCGGATCCTCACAGAAGGCCAGTTTCCGCATGATCATGTGAGGCTTTAACGGATGTCCGGTGAGATAACGCGGACACATCTGGGTACAGTAGGAACACTGGATACAGCTGGTTTTAGCAAGTTTTAATGAGAGTGCAACCGGAACAGATTTTTTATGAATCAGCTCTGTGTCCTCCGGAAGCACCACAAATCCGGAGGTGGTTTTTGTAACGACCAGATTTTTCGCTTCTTCTTTTGTATAAAGCTTACCCATCATAGGACCGCCGACCAGTACATGGTAATCCTCAAGGGATGTACCGCCTGCCATGGCAAGGCAATCGGCAAAGGATGCGCCGAGCGGAGCATGAACAATGACCGGATTTGCCACGGCGCCTGTCATGGTCAGGTATTTGCGGGTAAAGATCTGATCCCGGGAAGCCTGATAGATGGAATACATGGTAGCAGTATTGGAAATTACACATCCAACATCCAGAGGAATACCGGATGGAGGAACGGTTCTTCCTGTTACATCGCATACCATGATCTGCTCATCACCTGCCGGGTAGAAGTTTTTCATCCGGAAGAGCTTAACCGGGGAAGCAGTCTTCTTGATCGCTTCCGTAAGTGCGTTGATTTCTTCATCGTAAGTCTCCTTTAATGCGATGTAGATGTGGGCAGCGCCGGTCATAGCACCGGTCATGGCTGCAGCGGTCACGATCTCTTCCGCCTTATTTACCATAAGCCAACGGTCGGTGCGCAGCAGAGGCTCACATTCTGCAGCATTGACGATCAGGTATTCAACTTTACAGTTCAGCTTTTTGTGGGTGGGGAAGCCTGCTCCTCCACAGCCGACAATTCCGGCAGCTTCAATCTGCTTTAGAAGTGTCATGGGAAAACCTCCTTGCTGACCGCCATATAAAAGACAACGGGAGGGCGGTCTGATATAAGTTTATTATACGGGGCTGCAGACCCTTGCGCAATTTACAGGGAAAAGGAAAAAAAGGTAAAATTGAAATATAAGGATAAACAGAATAGTGAGCTGGAAAGTCTTAAAAATACATAAAACAGGTTTGATTCCTGTAAAAAAGGTGCCAGAGACCCATGATAGAATAAATAGAGTATACAGGAAGGACTTATATAGAACGTACGTGGGACGTATGCAGGACCTGATAAGTGATTCCGCGGATCGAAGTGAAAATGTTCTTAACAGAGAATATAAGGAGAGGAGGAGAGGCTTTATATGGAGATCAAGGAATGGAACGGAAGCCAGAATGATCTGATGCGGATCATCCAGGAATCCGTTCCCGGCAAGCAGATCACAATGGCTCATATTATTTCCAGTCCGGATCCGGTGATCTATAAAAAGCTTGGACTGGACCCGAGGATTGATTACAAAAAGGCAGCGATCGGTGTTCTGACCCAGACACCCAGCGAGACAGCCATTATCACCGCAGATCTGGCCCTTAAGGCTGCAGCGATCGAGATCGGTTTTATTGACCGTTTCAGCGGAACGCTGATCATCACAGGGACGATTTCAGATGTGGCGATCGCATTTGAAAAAATTTTGGAGTACACAAAACGGGAACTTGGATTTACAGTCTGCCCGATCACGAAGGCATAAAACGCCTTAGGTGTGTACAGGAAATATCCCTGCCTGCGGAGGTGGAAACGTGAAAAAAATTATGCTGGTAGGGAGAAGCGGAGCCGGAAAGACGACGCTTACCCAGGCGATGAAGGGGAAAAAGATTACTTATCATAAAACCCAGTACATCAACAATTATGATGTGATTATTGACACACCGGGGGAGTATGCGGAGAACAAAACTTTAGCCAGGGCCCTGGTGATCTACTCCTATGAAGCGGATGTGGTAGGGCTTTTGATGAGTGCGGTGGAGGACTACTCTCTTTACAGCCCCAATATCGTCTCTTTAGCAACCCGCGACGTGATAGGAATCGTCACTCAGATAGACCGGGAAGATGCGCGGGTTGATTTGGCAACCATGTGGCTGGAACTTGCAGGGTGCAAGAAGATCTTCTATGTCAATTCCATTGATGGAGAAGGCGTAGGAGATATTCTTGACTATCTGAGAGAGGATGGGGATGTGCTTCCATGGGAGAAAGGAGGAGATGAGACACAGTGAAAAAGGTACTGATGATTGCTGGGGATTTCACAGAGGATTATGAGGTCATGGTCCCCTATCAGGCTCTTTTGATGGCAGGGGTTGCTGTGGATGTTGTATGCCCGGAAAAGGAAAAAGGGGATAACATAAAAACGGCGATCCACGATTTTGAAGGAGATCAGACTTATACAGAAAAGCCGGGACATAAGTTTACACTGAATGCGTCCTTTGCGTATCTGCGTCTGGAAGAGTATGACGGGCTGTTTCTGACAGGCGGCAGAGCACCGGAATATCTGCGGCTTGATGGCCGCGTGTTAGATATCACACGTTATTTTATGGAGCTTCAAAAGCCGGTGGCGGCGATCTGTCACGGCGTCCAGATATTGACTGCAGCCGGTGTGGTAAAGGGAAAGACATTAACTGCTTATCCGGCAGTAAAACCGGAGGTGGAGATGGCCGGAGGAATCTATGTGGAGAAAGAGCCGTGGGAGGCTGTGACAGATGGAAATCTTACGACATCTCCTGCTTGGCCGGGAAATCCGGAGATCCTTAAGAGCTTCTTAGTGCTTCTGGGAGTACGGATTTTCTCATAGGATGCCTGCAGCCGGTTGAAATTAATTCGCCATAAAAAGGCCTGTCTGCACGGATATAAGTGAGAGCGGTATGTGACTTTGCGGCATGGCTGAATAGTTATAAATAGTAATAAAAAAATACACGGATGTCTGAATTTTACATAGAAACGGTTTTATATGTATTCGTGCATTTTATCTGTTTTATCGTATGATAAGGATATGAGCGTCAGAGATTTAACAAAATCTCAAACTATACAATAAATTTTAAGGAGGATACTTATGATTTCAAGAGGTTTTTCAGAGCCGACCGACAGAGTCAAGAGACTTAAAAAAGCGATTGTGGATGCGATTCCGTATGTAGAGTCCGAGAGAGCAGTTCTGGTAACGGAGTCTTACAAAGAGACCGAAGGTCTGTCCCCGATCATGCGCCGTGCGAAAGCTGCAGAGAAGATCTTTAACAATCTTCCTATTACGATCCACAAGGACGAGCTGATCGTCGGAGCAATCACCAAGAACCTTCGTTCTACAGAAATCTGCCCGGAGTTTTCCTATGACTGGGTTGAAAAAGAGTTCGATACCATGGGAACCAGAATGGCTGACCCGTTCCAGATTCCGAAGGATACCGCCAATGAGTTAAGAGAAGCTTTCAAATATTGGGAAGGCAAAACCACCAGCGCACTGGCAGATTCCTATATGTCTCAGGAGACCAAGGACTGTATCGCAAATGGCGTATTCACAGTAGGAAACTACTTCTACGGCGGCGTTGGTCATGTTTGTGTTGATTACGGCAAAGTATTAAAGATCGGTTTTACCGGAATCATCAAACAGGCTATCGATGCTATGAATCAGATGGATCTGATGGATCCGGAGTATATTAAGAAGAAAAACTTCTACGAAGCAATTGTGATCACCTACAGCGCAGCTATCAACTTTGCTCATCGTTATGCAGCAAAGGCAAGAGAGATGGCAGCCGGCTGTCCGGATCCGGTAAGAAAAGCAGAGCTGCTTCAGATCGCAGCTAACTGTGACCGTGTTCCGGAAAGAGGAGCAACCAACTTCTACGAGGCTTGCCAGGCATTCTGGTTCGTACAGATTCTTCTTCAGATTGAGGCAAACGGCCACTCCATTTCCCCGGGACGTTTTGACCAGTATATGTATCCGTACCTGGCTATGGATAAATCTATTTCCAAAGAGTTCGCTCAGGAACTGGTAGATTGTATCTGGGTTAAATTAAACGACGTTAACAAGACAAGAGATGAAATCTCCGCTCAGGCATTCGCTGGATACGCAGTATTCCAGAACCTCATCGTAGGTGGTCAGACCGAAGACGGACTTGACGCTACCAACGAAGTTTCCTATATGTGTATGGAGGCAGTTGCTCACGTTAAACTTCCGGCACCGTCCTTCTCCATCCGTGTTCATCAGAATACACCGGACGAGTTCTTATACAGAGCTTGCGAGGTTACGCGTTTAGGACTTGGTGTTCCGGCTATGTACAATGACGAAGTTATCATTCCGGCACTCTGCAACAGAGGCGTTTCCCTGGCAGATGCAAGAAGCTACTGTATCATTGGTTGTGTAGAACCGCAGTGCCCGCATAAGACAGAGGGATGGCATGACGCAGCATTCTTCAACATTGCTAAGGTTCTTGAGATCACACTGAACAATGGTAAAGTCGGCGACAAGCAGTTAGGACCGCAGACTGGTGATATGACTTCCTTCCACAGCGTAGATGATATCTTTGCAGCTTACAAGAAGCAGATGGAATACTTCGTATACCACCTGGCAGAGGCTGACAACTGTGTAGACTTTGCTCATGCTGAGAGAGCTCCGCTTCCGTTCCTTTCCGCTCTGGTTGATGACTGTATCGGAAGAGGTAAGAGTGTTCAGGAAGGCGGCGCTATCTATAACTTCACAGGTCCGCAGGCATTTGGTGTTGCTGACTCCGGTGACTCCATCTGCGCAATTAAGAAACATGTATTTGAGAATAAAGAAGTTACCATGGAGCAGTTAAAAGAAGCTCTGGCTAACAACTTTGGTTACAGCTGCACAGCAGGCGCTCCGGCAGCAGCTCCGGCTGATGATGAAGCGAAGATCTACGAAGCAGTGAAGAGAATCTTAAGCAACAACGGTTCTATCAACATTGCAGAGCTTCAGGCACAGTTAAGCACAGGCACCTGCGGATGGGAGAGCGGAAGACCGAATTACACAGCAGGAAATCCGGCGCCGTCCAATGAGCAGTTCGCTAAGATCAAGAGAATTATGGAGAACACTCCGTGGTTCGGTAATGATGATGACGAAGTAGATATGCTGGCTAGAAAATGTGGTCAGATCTACTCCTACGAGGTTGAGAAATATAAGAACCCGAGAGGCGGTCAGTTCCAGGCAGGATGCTATCCGGTATCTGCAAACGTATTATTCGGTAAAGATGTATTAGCACTTCCGGATGGACGTTTAGCTCATGCTCCGTTAGCAGACGGCGTTTCCCCGAGACAGGGTAAAGATACAAATGGTCCGACTGCAGCAGCTATGTCCGTTGCAAAGCTTGACCATGAGAACTACTCCAACGGTACTCTTTACAATCAGAAGTTCCTTCCGTCCGCACTGGCAGGCGATGAGGGCTTAAAGAGATTCGCAGCGGTGGTTCGTACCTACTTTGATCACAAAGGAATGCACGTACAGTTCAACGTTATCGATAAAGAGACCCTTCTGGAAGCTCAGAGACATCCGGAAGAGCACAAGGATCTGGTTGTTCGTGTAGCAGGCTATAGTGCACAGTTCACCGTACTTGCAAAGGAAGTTCAGGACGATATCATCAGCCGTACCGAGCAGTCCTTCTAAATTAAGAGAGAGGGGAGCCGTCATGGATTCTATCAATTATAACGCATCAGGAACAGTCTTTGATATACAGAGATTTTCCCTCCACGATGGCCCGGGGATCAGGACGATCGTATTTTTGAAAGGCTGTCCCCTTTCCTGTAAATGGTGCAGCAATCCTGAATCACAGAACATGAAGCCGGTGATCATGTATAAGAAAAATGAGTGTCTTCACTGCGGGCGTTGCATCAACGCCTGCAGCAGAAAGGCAATCAGTTTTGAAAACAAAACCTTTATTGACCGGAGTATCTGCACCGGCTGCGGAGAATGTGCCAATGCCTGCCCGGCAGGAGCGTTGGTTGTGAAGGGCAAGACGATGACGGTTCAGCAGCTGATCAGGGAGCTGAAAAAGGACGCTACCACTTACAGACGTTCGGGAGGAGGAATCACTCTTTCAGGAGGAGAGCCTCTCGTACAGTATGAATTTGCCGCAGAGCTTCTGAGAGCATGCAAAGCGCAGGGTTGGGATACAGCAATTGAAACGACAGGCGCAGGCATCACGGAAGCAGTTGAAAAGGTAATTCCTTATGTGGATACAGTCCTTCTTGACATTAAGCACCTTGATACAGAGAAGCACAAAAAGTTTACAGGAATTGGAAATGAACAGATTTTAAAGAATGCAGCCAGAATCAGTCAGATCTCGAGTACAGTAGTTCGTGTTCCGGTTATTCCGGGCTTCAACTACTCGGAAGAAGAAATCAGAGCGATTACAGAGTTTGCAAAAACGCTGCGGGGTATGAGGACTATTCATCTGCTCCCGTATCATACCTTTGGCGAAAATAAATATGATCTGCTGGGACGTGATTATGCACTGGCAGACATTAAACCTCTGAAACCTGAGGAACTGGAGCATCTGAAAACCATGGTGGAACGGGAAGGTTTCCAGTGCATCATAGGCGGTTAATAACAGAATTAAAATGGAGGGATCAGAATGGATCAGCAGTTAATTGAAAAAGTTATGAGACAGGTATCTGATGAGCTTGGAATTAAAACAGAAGAGTGTAAAGCTGAGAGTGCTCCGGCAGAGTGCGCATCTCAGAATATCGGCATGACTGAGTTCGTAGGAACAGCCATGGGCGATACCATCGGACTTGTGATCGCAAGCGTAGATCCGATGTTAAAGGATGTTATGAATTTAGGCAAATTCCGTTCCATCGGAATTATCGGTGCAAGAACCGGTGCCGGCCCGCAGATCTGGGCAGTTGATGAGGCTGTAAAGGCTACTAATACAGAGATTATTTCTGTAGAGCTTCCGAGAGATACAAAGGGCGGCGCAGGTCATGGAAGCTTAATCTACATCGGTGCAGAGGATGTATCCGATGCCAGAAGAGCGGTAGAGATCGCACTTCAGGCAGTTCCGAAATATTTCGGCGATGTATACGGAAATGATGCAGGACATCTGGAGTTCCAGTATACCGCAAGAGCAAGCTACTGTCTTGAGAAAGCTCTCGGAGCACCGGTAGGCAGAGCATTTGGTATGACATGTGCAGGTCCGGCAGCAATCGGAACTGTTCTGGCCGATGTTGCAGTAAAGGCAGCAAATGTTGAAGTCGTTGGTTATACTTCTCCGGGTGCAGGAAGCCATTCAAACGAGGTTATCTTAACCTTTACAGGAGATTCCGGTGCAGTCAGACAGGCAGTAAAAGCAGCGATCGAAGCCGGAAAGAAGATGCTTGGCGCACTTGGCGATGAGCCGAAGTCATCCACAACACCGTACATCTAAAAACAGGATGTTGGGGCAAAAATCCTTTTGTAGGCAGACCTACGCCGAATTTCAGGCTTTTTGACTTCAGGCAGTAAATAAAATTTAGGAGGTTCTTATATGAATTCAGATGCATTAGGCATGGTTGAGACAAAAGGTCTCGTAGGCGCTATTGAGGCAGCTGATGCAATGGTTAAAGCAGCGAATGTATCCTTGGTTGGATATGAAAAAATTGGTTCCGGACTTGTTACCGTTATGGTACGCGGCGATGTAGGAGCTGTGAAAGCTTCTGTAGATGCAGGCGCAGCTTCTGCAAGAGCAGTTGGCGAAGTTGTATCTGTACACGTAATTCCGAGACCACATACAGATGTTGAGAAGATTCTTCCGCATATGGATTAATCGTCAGTAGGGAGGTGCTGCAGAACCAGATCCGGGTAGAAGCCAGAGCAGGTTTTGCAGCACCTTCTGAAATGAGGTGGAAATGTGAATATCAGCGAAAAACAGCTGCGTGAAACCATTATCCGGGTCCTTGCCAGGATAGAGGCAGAGGAAGGTCTTTTCCCGGTGACGAAGAAAAAGAAGATCTATATGGTCTGCACCGGCGGCTGGGATGAGCGGTATCTGAAATTTCTGAGAACGGTTCAGACGGACCGGGAAACAGTAATACCGGTGCTGACAGAGAAGCTTAGAGGTCAGGAAATCAAGTTCACAGGATACGGATGTGAAAGCATTCAATATCTGAGCGGAGAGGTTCCGGCAGATCTGGAGGATTCCGTTACCGTATTTCCGGTGGTTCCGAGAGACTTGGTTTCCAAGACAGCTCTTTGCATAAGCGATACACCGCAGACACAATGGATCACTTCCTGTATGGAAGCCGGAAGCAGGATTGTTTTTCTGATCTCCGGTCTTTCTCCCTTTAGCGGACGAGAGCCAAAGGCATATGTAAACAGGATTTTGTCGTACTATCGAACCGTGTTGGAATACGGCATAGAGCTTACTGGTGAGTACGAACCGAAGCCGGATAAGAAGCCGGCTTATGAAGAAACGCAGCAGGTTTACCGCCCGGCTGTTCTTCCTGTAACAGGCGGGATATCCGCTCAGACAGGAATGGTTAGAAAAAGCACGAAAAAACGTGTTATTTCTTCCAGAGATGTAGAACAGTATCAAAAAGGCGGTGTTCTTCTGGTGACAGAGGATGATATTATTACAGATCTGGCAAAAGACAGGGCCAGATTCTTACAAGTGAAATTTATGACAGAAGATGGGCAGCAGCGCTTTTAAACATTTTAAATAAAAGTTAAAAGAGAGCAGTTGAACATTGATAACTGAAATCCCGTTTCTGGACACATGTGTGAACAGTAACGAACATTGAGGTGAATCAGATATGAAACAGGCACTGGGATTAGTTGAGATTGCCGGACTGTGCATCGCTGTCGCAGCAGCAGATGCCATGGTGAAGGCAGCAAACGTAGAACTGGTGGAGCTGGAACCGGCTAAGGGCGGCGGCTATATGACAATCAAGGTCGTCGGCAATGTTGGTGCAGTCAATGCAGCTGTGATGGCAGGATGCCAGATCGGTAAAGAACACCAGAAGCTGGTAGCCTGGAAGGTAATTCCCCGTCCATCCGATTTTGTGGAAGATACATTTGTGATTCATAAGGCAGAAGAGCCGAAAGAGCCGGATCCAGATCCGACTCCGGAACCACCGGTAAAAACCCCGGAAGAAGCTCCGGAAGTGACTCCGGAGGAGGAACCTAAGGCAGCACCGGAAGAAAAGCCGGAGGAAACTTTGGTGGAGACACCGGAGGAAGCACCTCAGCCGGAGGACAAGGATTCCACAGAAGATAAGGTCGCAGAGGACAAGTGTGCAGAAGATGAGCCTGCACAGGAGGAAAAGGAGGTGTCGGAAACTCCGAACGAATCGGAGAATCCACAGACAACTGCAACACCGAAACGGCCTTCCAGGAGAACATCCAGAAAAAAATAAAAGATGACGGCGAAAAGCCGCTGAAAGGAACGTGAACAGAATGAAACTGGCAAAGATTACAGGAACGGTAGTAGCAACACGAAAGGATGAATCACTGGTAGGCTACAAGCTTATGATCATCCGCAAAATCAATGGCCATGGTGAATTTATCGGCGAAGAAGAAGTGGCAGTTGACTATGTGGGCGCCGGTATCGGTGAGACAGTTCTCATTGGCCAGGGTTCTTCTGTCCGCGTGGATGAGAAGAAGCGGCAGGCCGTAATTGATATGGCAATTATCGGAATTGTAGATAATATTGATATTTAATTAAAAACGCTGAAAGAAAGGAGGGAGATCAGAATGAAAAGCAGTGTCTATTCTAGTGTAAGTGAAGCGGTGATGGCGGCCAGAGGAGCCTTTGGACGATACAGCGAACTGACTCTGAATGAGAGAAATGAAATATTAGAAGCAGTCAGAACAGCGGTCAGACCCAAGATTGCGGAACTGGCAGAAATGACCGTAGCTGAAACGGGAATGGGAAATGTAGCTGATAAGATCGAAAAGCTGAAATTGGCGGTTGAAAAAACACCGGGGATCGAGGATCTGATCACAGAGGTGAACACCGGAGATCATGGAATGACACTCTATGAGCTATCTGCATTCGGAGTGATCTGTGCCGTTCATCCATGTACCAATCCTTGCGCAACCTTGATCAGCAATACGATCGGAATGCTGGCGGCAGGAAACGCTGTAGTGCATTGTCCTCATCCGAGAGCGGTGAGAGTCTCCCAGTATTTGACAGGAATCATCAGCGATGCAGTAAGAAATATTTGCGGGATCGACAATCTGGTAGTGACAGTCAGCGAAAGCCTGATGGGATCGACCAAGGAGATCATGAGCCATCCGGATATTGATCTGATCGTTTGTACAGGAGGCGCGGGATCTCTTCGTCAGGCAATGTGCTCCGGGAAAAAGGTTATTGGGGCAGGACCTGCAAATCCTGTAGCGATCGTAGATGAGACAGCCGATATTGAAAAGGCTGCCAGAGACATCGTGCAGGGTGCATCCTTTGATAACAACCTGATGTGTACTTCGGAAAAAGCAATCGTGGTCGTGGAATCAGCAGCAGACGAGCTGATCGCCCAGTTGGAGAGAAACGGTGCTTATTATACAAGAAGTGCCGAGCAGATTGACCGGCTCTACAATGCAGCAGTAACCGAAGACTTTGTCATCAATAAAAAAATGGAAGGACAAAGTGCAGAAACAATCCTGGATACAGCGGAAATTCCTCACAGAAAAGGAATCAAGCTGGTCGTGGCAGAGACAGACCGTATGCATCCCTTTGCTACGCTTGAGCTTTTAATGCCGTTAGTACCGATCATCCGTGTAAAGGATTTTGATGAGGCTTTGGAGACGGCTCTTGATATTGAACAGGGGTATCGTCACACGGCGACGATCCATTCAGAATCCATTGAGCACATGAACCGGGCGGCAAAGAAGCTTCAGACAGCAGTATTCGTGAAAAACGGTCCATCTCTTCTGGGAATCGGTTTTGACAAGGAAGGTCATACAAGCTTTACGATCGGAACCGTCACAGGAGAGGGAACTACGTCAGCGAGACATTTTGCCAGAAGAAGACGTTGTACGCTGACCAGCGGATTTTCCATTCGCTAAAGGCAGGTGAAAACATGATACTCAAACGGGAGGACGATTACCTGGTTACATCCGAATCCGTGACAGAAGGACATCCTGATAAAGTGTGCGATCAGATTTCGGATGCAATTCTGGATGCATATCTCGCACAGGACCCGAAGTCAAGGGTGGCAGTGGAAACCATGGTGTCAACCGATATGGTAGTTCTGGCAGGCGAAGTTACATCCAGGGGAACTGTAGATGTGGTGAAGACAGCCAGAGAGGTGATCCGCGACATCGGATACACAGAAAAGGGAAAAGGCTTTGACGCTGACACCTGCATGATCTTTACCAATCTTCACAATCAGTCTCCGGATATTTCCATGGGAGTAGGAAAGGGAACGGAAGGTGAAAAGGAGGTACTGGGCGGCGGCGACCAGGGCATTATGTATGGATATGCCTCAGATGAGACAGAATCGCTGATGCCGCTTCCCTGCAGCCTGGCAAACCGGCTCACAATGCAGCTGGCGGCCATCCGAAAGCAGGGAAAAGCAGATTTCCTCTATCCGGACGGCAAAAGTCAGGTGACGATGCGGTACCGGGCAGATGGAACACCGGTCTCCATTGAAAGCATTGTGATTTCTGCCCAGCACCATGAAATCGTGCCAAAGAGTGTTCTGGAAGCAGTCATCCGCTGTCTTGTCATAGAACCGGTGATTGACAAAAGGTGGCTGACAGAAGAGACGAGGATCCACATCAATCCGACCGGAAGATTTGTCATCGGCGGTCCTGCCGGAGACACCGGATTGACCGGAAGGAAGATCATGGTAGATACCTACGGAACCATCGGAAAGCATGGAGGCGGAGCATTTTCGGGAAAGGATCCTACGAAAGTAGACCGTTCCGCAGCTTATATGGCCAGATATGTGGCGAAGAATATCGTCGCCGCAGGTCTTGCAAAGCGGTGTGAAGTGGCTCTTGCCTTTGTGATCGGAGGCATTGAACCGGAAGCGGTGACAATCAATACATTCGGAACCGGAACACTTTCCGACGCAGCACTTTCCGATTTAGTAGAAAATGTATTTTCGTTCCAGGTGGCGGACATCATCTCTCAGCTGGAGCTGAGAAAACCGCAGTTTCAAAGGACAGCAGCTTACGGTCATTTTGGCCGGGAGAATCAGGGCTTTAAATGGGAGGATACCGATAAGGCCTGGATTTTAAAACAGCTGTCAGCACAATAAACAGATAAGTCGAAGATATGTGAAATCTGACACAGGCTTCTGATCAGCATAAGCTGACAGACCCATTTCGTCAGGGATCAGGAAAAGAATAGAATAACAGGAGGACAATACTATGTCGAACGAAGCATTAGGAATGGTTGAGACAAAAGGATTAGTAGGAGCAATTGAGGCGGCAGATGCTATGACAAAGGCAGCAAACGTTGCATTGATCGGATATGAGAAGATCGGTTCCGGACTTGTTACCGTTATGGTACGCGGCGATGTAGGTGCAGTGAAAGCTTCTGTAGATGCAGGTGCAGCGGCAGCAGCCAACGTGGGACAGGTTGTATCCCAGCATGTAATCCCGAGACCTCATACTGATGTAGAGAAGATCCTTCCAAAGTCTTTATAATTCATTCATATATGTAAAGGGGTGAGGTGCAGTTCCTTTAGGGAGCTGCACTCCACCAGAACAGGGAAAAGGTGAAATCCATGGTTGATGAAAAACTTGTAAAGCTGATTACAGAACGAGTGATCGAAAAAATCAGAGAATATCAGACATATAAAATTCCCATTGGAGTTTCTAACCGCCACGTCCATGTTACGAAGGAAGATTTAGAGATCCTTTACGGTCCTGGATATGAACTGACGAAAAAAGGCGATTTAAAACAGCCCGGTCAGTTCGCTTCCAATGAGACTGTTACAGTCAGAGGACCGAAGGGAGAGTTTAAGAATGTCCGGATCCTGGGACCTGTAAGAAGTAAAAGCCAGGTGGAAATTTCTAAAACAGACAGTTTCCGTCTGGGGATCAAACCGCCGGTCCGGGAGTCGGGTGATCTGGCAGGAACTCCGGGAGTTGAACTGGTAGGACCTAAGGGAACGGTCGCTCTGCCGGAAGGTGCAATTGTCGCCCTGCGTCATATCCATATGACTCCGGAACAGGCTATGGCCATGGGAGTGAAGGATAAAGATGTGGTAGAGGTAGAGACGTTTGGTGAGCGCAGCGGCGTATTCGGAGATGTCCTGGTACGAGTTTCCGATAAGTTTTCACTGGAAATGCATGTGGATATCGATGAAGCGAATGCATGTGCGCTGAAGAACAATGATTACGTAATTCTGAGAAAGAAAAACTAAAACGAAAACAGGGAAGAGGGGTTGTATGCTGGTAGAAAACAAAGTGCTTGCAGAATTTGCAGAATTGATACGGGAGAAAAAGACACAGCCCTATTCGGGTGAGCTGAAGACCGGTGTGGATCTTGGAACCGCCAATATTGTGATTGCTGTAACGGACTCGGAGAACCGTCCGGTGGCCGGAGCATCTGCCCCCTCCCACGTTGTAAAAGACGGTATTGTTGTAGATTTTATCGGAGCGATCCGTACGGTGAAGGAACTGAAAGCCCAGTTAGAAGAGCGGCTTGGTGTGTCACTGGATACGGCTGCCACCGCGATTCCGCCGGGAATCATGTCAGGGAATGTCCGTTGCATCTCCAATGTTGTGGAGGGAGCGGGATTTGAAGTGACCAATGTGGTGGACGAGCCGACAGCGGCAGCAGCTGTTCTTGGAATCACAGACGGGGCTGTGGTGGACGTAGGCGGCGGAACCACCGGAATCAGTATTTTGAAGGATGGAAAGGTGATCTTCACGGCAGATGAAGCCACAGGAGGAACCCATATGACACTGGTACTTGCCGGTTATTATGGAATCTCCCTGGAAGAGGCGGAGGAGCTTAAAAAGGATCCGTCTAAAGAAGCCGATGTATTTCCGATCATCAAGCCGGTGGTGAGCAAGATGGCGTCCATCGTGAAGCGGTTCCTGGAAGGACAGGAAGTCGATAAAGTCTATGTAGTAGGCGGTGCCTGCTGTTTTAAGGAATTCGAAACGGTTTTTGAAAAAGAACTGGGAATTCCGGCAGTGAAAACAAACGATACCCTGCTGGTCACACCTTTGGGAATTGCATGGAGCAGCAGATAAGGTCAGGACAATCGAAAGAAGAAGGTGTAAATACATGGAAATGGATATGAAAGTAATCGAGCAGTTAGTCGCGCAAGCGTTAAAAGAGATGAAGGCTGAGGAGCCGGCTGCATTTGTAAAACCGAAGGAAGAAACGTACGGTGTATTTGCTACAATGGATGAAGCGATCGAGGCTTCTGCAAAAGCTCAGAAAACGCTTTTATTCTCCAAAATCGAAGACCGCCAGAGATATGTGGACATAATTCGTGCTACGATCTTAAGACGGGAAAATCTGGAGTTGATCTCCAGAATGGCAGTGGAGGAAACTGCGATCGGAAAATATGAGCATAAGCTGATCAAGAACCGTCTGGCAGCAGAGAAAACACCGGGCACAGAGGATCTTGTAACAGAAGCTCAGACAGGAGATCACGGTCTGACCTTAGTAGAGTATTGTCCGTTTGGTGTGATCGGAGCAATCACACCGACAACAAACCCGACCGAGACCATCATCTGCAACTCAATCTCTATGATCGCGGGCGGAAACACCGTTGTATTCAGCCCACATCCAAGAGCAAAGAAGGTTTCCCAGCTTCTCGTTAAGATGTTAAACAAGGCGCTGATGGATGGAGGAGCACCGGCAAACCTGATCACCATGGTAGAGGAGCCGTCCATTGAGAACACCAACAGAATGATCGATCATCCGGGCGTTCGTCTTCTGGTAGCGACCGGTGGTCCGGCAATCGTAAAGAAGGTACTTTCCTCCGGAAAGAAAGCAATCGGAGCAGGAGCAGGAAATCCTCCGGTCGTAGTCGATGAGACCGCAGATATCGAAAAGGCAGCAAAGGACATTGTGGACGGCTGCAGCTTTGATAATAACGTACCGTGTATCGCGGAGAAGGAAGTATTTGCAGTTGATTCGATCTGCGATTACCTGATTCAGAATATGAAGCTGAACGGAGCTTACGAGATCCGGGATGTGGAGACGATTGAACGCCTGGATGCGCTGGTAACAAACGAAAAGGGTGGTCCAAAGACTTCTTTTGTAGGTAAGAGTGCAAAATACATTCTTGATAAGCTGGGAGTTCCGGCAGATGATAACGTAAAGGTTATCATTATGGAAGTAGGAAAGAATCATCACCTTGTTACAGAGGAAATGATGATGCCGATCCTTCCGATCGTAAGAGTATCCGATGTGGACACTGCGATCGAATATGCGCATGATGCAGAGCATGGAAACCGTCATACGGCTATGATGCATTCCAGAAATGTGGAAAAGTTAAGTAAGATGGCAAAGCTTCTGGAAACCACGATCTTTGTAAAAAATGCTCCGTCTTATGCAGGCATTGGAGCAGGCGGAGAAGGTCATACAACCTTTACGATCGCTGGACCGACCGGAGAGGGCTTAACCTCTGCCCGTTCCTTCTGCAGAAAACGCCGCTGTGTAATGTCTGATGCATTCAGCATTCGCTAAGAAACACAAAACGGAACGCACATAGGAGTGAATGTGTATGTCAAACGTGTATATTAAAACAAAAGTCCGCTCCGGAAAAGAGGCCATGAAATATCTGGGCAAGTATAAGAACAAAACGGTTCTGATCGTCTGTGATAAGTTTATGGCGGAAAACGGAAGCGTGAAGACTGTAATCAATGCGATTGACTCTAGTTGCCGGATCGAGATGTTTGATCAGGCAGTTCCGGATCCCACCACAGAAGTGGTGGGAAACGGGCTGGATAAGAGCGCAAAGGTACAGCCGGATGTAGTCATTGCCTTTGGCGGTGGCTCTGCGATCGATACGGCCAAAGGAATCATCTACTTTGGAATCAATAGCGGATTGATGAAAAAACCGATCTTCATCACCATTCCGACGACCAGTGGAACAGGATCTGAGGTTACCAGTGCAGCAGTTATTACAGACGTAGAAAGTAAGTCAAAGCATCTGATCTTAGATAATGATATTCTGGCGGATATTGCGATCCTGGATCCGACCCTGACACTTTCGGTTCCTCCGGCAGTTACAGCCAATACCGGAATGGATGTTCTGACACATGCGTTGGAAGCATATGTAGCCAGTGGCGCAAACGTATTTTCAGATGCATTATCTGAGAAAGCAGTTGAACTTCTTTTAGAATCACTGCTTGTCTGCTATAAGGACGGAAAAAATCTGGAGGCCAGAAATAAAATGCATGAGGCTTCTACACTGGCTGGTATGGCGTTTAATACAGCCGGACTTGGAGTCAATCACAGCATTGCCCATCAGCTCGGCGGAACCTTTCATATACCGCATGGGCTGGCAAATGCCATGCTTTTAACCAGGGTGATTGATTTTAACTGTGAAGAGAAGCAGATATTGGATAAATATGCGGCAATGGTTTACAAGGTGAAGCTGGCCAGCATTACAACACGTCCGCAGGAGGCTGTGAAGATCCTGAAGGAAGTGATCCGAATGATGATGGCAGCGATGAATATGGATGACTCCGTGGAAAAATTTGGTGTATCCAGAGAGGATTATGTCTCCCAGTTAGATAACATGACAGAAAATGCTCTCAAGGATAACTGTCTGAATACGACTCCGCGAAAAATAGGGGCCGGAGAGATTCGTCAAATTCTTCTTGAAATCTATTAAAACTTTCTGAAATATGGTATTATCTTAACAAAGACTGCAATATTTTGGGATTACCGTGAGCATGCAGTCGGTTGCTGTAGTGATATGATATGGATGGAAGGTAAGGGTTACAATGGAAGGATTTAATCAGAATACCAGTTTGAAACAGTTCGAATTAAATGAAAACTCAGTATTTTCTCCATCGTCCGGTACTCCCGGAGAGAATGAACTTGATATTCTCAGCTTGTTTGGAAAAGAAAAATTGGAAAACATCCAGCAAAGTCTCTCAAAAGCGACCGGACTGGCTTTTGTTACCGTGGATTACAGAGGGGAACCGATCACGGAAAGCACCAGTTTTTCTGAATTTTGCTCGATGGCAAGAAATGACAGCCAACTGAGTCTGCGCTGTAAATCATCGGATGCCTTCGGCTCGATCCAGGCGGCTGTCATGCAGAAGCCAAGTGTCTATTTTTGCCCGTGCAGTCTTCTTGAGGTGGCGATCCCGATCGTTGTGAAGGGGCATTATTTGGGAGGCTTTATCGGAGGACAGATCCGTTGTGGTGATGCACCGGAGGATATCAGCAGGCTGGAGAAAGTAATGACATCGGCATCCGTTGGAGGAATTGTTGAGGAAAACAGGGCTCTTCTGGAGAAGATTCCGGAATACTCCTTTGAAAATTTCATGGACATTGTGAATCTGGTCTTTCTGATCATCAATCAGCTTGGTGAGAATAAAATGCATCTGCAGATGCAGAAGGAGAAACACCAGAAGCTGGTCAAAAAGCTCTGCACGTTCAATCAGAAGCTGGCGGAAGAAAACAACCAGAAGGATCTGAAAATCCTGAGGCTGGAAGCAGCGCAGGATGCCGGAAGCATTCTCGATACCATGATCTCTCTGGTCAATCTGACCGTGATCGAGAATGCTCCACGGACCGGTGAAGTGCTGAAACAGTTGATTGATTATGTCCGATATTCTTCTATGGAGAAAGGAACCTTTGTCAGTGTATCCAGAGAGCTGGAGCAGGCAGAACGCTTCCTTGCGATACAAAAACAGAAGCTGGGAGAGCGATTAAATTTTTCCATTCAGGTACCCAAAAATCTGACAATGCAGAGGATCCCTTCCGATGTTCTTCTTCCGTTTGTCAAAAGTGCTGTTTACTATGGCGTTATGATGAAACGGGACGGAGGAGAGGTGACGGTAAAAGGTTACTTAAGCGGCGGAAGGTGTGTGATAGAGGTAGAGGACAATGGCCTTGGAATGAATGAAGAGGAGCTGCAGATTAACTTCGAAGCATTTAATGACAGGCATGAGGGATACTATATCAGCCGGGGAAAGGATCACGCCCAGCTGAAAATGAAGAAGATCTTCGGTGACAGCTATGAAATTATCATCGAAAGCAGTAAAGGAAAAGGACGCAGAACAGTGATCTGTTGGCCTGAAAATTTCAGTGAAAGGATGAAATAGCCTATGTACCGTGTCCTTTTGGCAGATAATGATATTCTGTCCCAGGAAGCACTGAAAATCATGATTTCCAGAATAGACGGTTTTGAAGTCTCCTCCCAGGTGGATAACGGAGATGATGCAGTCCGTCTTTGCCAGGCGGCAGAATATGAGGCTGTATTTATCAATGCATTCCTTCCGGGACTGACTGGAATCGAAGCGGCACGCCTGATCCGACAATCTTCTCCCGATACGGCCGTGTACCTGATGACAGCGTATCCAACCAGCATAGCCGCTTATGAGGAAATAAGAGAGTGTGCCAGCGAGATCGTTGAAAAACCGATTTCTTTCCAACAAT
Source organism: Clostridium sp. AM25-23AC (assembly GCF_003435125.1). Classification (NCBI taxonomy): domain Bacteria; kingdom Bacillati; phylum Bacillota; class Clostridia; order Eubacteriales; family Clostridiaceae; genus Clostridium; species Clostridium sp. AM25-23AC. The sequence goes on from NZ_QWGI01000014.1 coordinate 99,206, forward strand.
TGAATTTTCTTTTAAGCAATTTGAAGACAGGAAATGAGAGTTCGGTGCAGCCTTGTCTGAACCGCCTTCTGTCTCTTGTAAAGCAAGGGGATTTTCAAAAGGTATACAATCTTTGCGGACCGCTGACGAAAGAGATCTATCAAATCTGTCAGGAAGATCCGAACCAGTTATATAAGGTGTTTTCTTTTATCGGACAAAGCCTTTTAAACACAACAAAGTTTTATGATGAAGAAAGTCATGATATCGGAGCATTATTCCCGCTGAATGAAGGTCTGATCGAGGAACGCATGACAACAGAATTGTGGCTGTTCCGGGTGATGGATTATATATTTCAGAAAAACAGTGCAAACCGTTATCCGCTTCTTCAAAACGTATTTCTGTACATTGAAAGCAATATAAAATCAGAGATCAGTTTGAATAAGATCATTACAAACTGTTCGATCAGCCAGGGATATCTGAGCCGTATCTTTAGGGAACAGTTTCAGATCAGTGTGATGGAATATCTTCATATGAGAAAAATTTATCTTGCAAAAGGATATTTTTATTTTACCGATGACAGCATTGCCGAGGTGGCTTTCCGATTGGGATATAATGAAAGCAGTTATTTCAGCAAGGTGTTTAAGAAGTATGAAAATATGACGGTAAAACAGTATAAAGCACAGATCTGTAAAGCGCAGAAGCCGAACGAAGCGGATTTCGGTTCAAGCTAACCGCCTTCGGAGGGGAAGGCGCCGGAGCAAGACATGACTGGCTGACAGAAACAAACATGAGGGGGTTTCATATGATGGCATATATCGCAGAATTTATTGGAACATTTATGCTTATTCTTTTAGGTGATTCGGTTGTAGCAAACGTATCGCTGAATAAATCAGGAATGAAGGGTGCGGGTACGGTTCAAATCACATTGGCTTGGGGTCTTGCCGTTATGGTTCCGGCTTTTATCTTTGGCGCAGCTTCCGGAGCGCATTTCAATCCGGCACTGACACTGGCTCTGGCAATTGACGGAAGCATGTCCTGGTCAATGGTTCCGGGTTATGTGATCGCTCAGTTCGCAGGTGCATTTTTAGGCGCTTGTGTTGTTTATATGATGTTTAAGGATCAGTTTGATGCAACCGAAGAAGCAGGAACAAAGCTTGGTGTTTTCTGTACAGGAGCAAGCGTTCAGAATATTCCGAGAAATATTTTCTGCGAGGCAGTGGCTACCTTCGTTCTTGTATTTGCGATCAAAGGACTTGGAAATGTAGCAGGAGCAGCGGATATTGGATTAACAAATATCCTTGTATTTGGCATCATCGTTTCCATCGGTATGTCCATGGGCGGTCTGACAGGATATGCGATCAACCCGGCAAGAGACCTTGGTCCGCGTTTTGCACATTCTGTACTTCCGATCAAGGGAAAAGGCGATTCCAACTGGGGATATGCAGTTGTTCCGTTAGTAGGACCGATCATCGGAGCAATCGTTGCTGTTCTTTTATATGGAGTTCTTCCGTGGTAAAAAAGAAATAGGAGCATTTTAGTCAATTCCTGTTGAAAAATGTTGAAAAAATATGTCGCGGCAGTTATGCTTGGATGAAGCAGGGCACTTCTCTCGATTGGAGATCTGGCTTTCACTGAGAAACATTTGCGATGGCTTACCACCTGAAAGAGATGGGAGTCTTATCTGACTGGGATATATATACATCATGGTAGACAAAAAGGATGGACAAGATGCAGGATCGTGGCGCAGACATTAAAAAGAGGAAAAGATAAAAAAATCAGGGGCATGCGACCCGTTTTTTCGGGATCCGCATTGCTCCTCTTTTGCGTTCTGTTTCTTTCCAGATGTCAGAAGGAAATTTTGACTGTGAGATAGCATGGGGAATGATTGGAATCGTATAATAGAAAAGATTATCGAGGTATGCAAGATGATTTGTGAGAAGTTAAACAAACTCCCTATCAGTATTGAACTGGGTACAGTCGTTACTGCATACACAATGACTGTCCATTGAATGAAGGAACGTTATCTGAAAAAATTCAACTTTTCGAGGTTCCCGGATTTGGCAAATATTCGGAAAACTTGATAAAAAGTTCGACGATAGGAACTCAGAAAACACCTCACCTTGACAATTACACATTATGTTATATAGAAATGATGTGCGGTTGTCAACTGCAAAATGACGAACACACCCTGCCGGTGATCATTCACCTGCCTGCCACATACTGAAAGAAACGAACACAAAGGATAAGGGTGTTGTTGCATTGGTGGATGAGTGGGAGAACGTCACGGACATGCGCCTGACCCTGGACGGATATCATTGGGACAATGAAAGAAAGATGTGTTCAAGAAACGCTATGCGGAAACAAGGGATGGTCTTCTGACCGATAAAGCCCTGCATTGTGTGGACACCCGGATTCATGAACAAAGCGTTGTGCGGATCTTACGTGGACGATGGGAACCGTTTATCGCAGACGCACTGAAAAACGGATGCAAAGCGAGGACCAGAAGCACGGAGCGGTGGACGGTTTTGGAGCTGACGGACCAAAGAACCGGAGTGTCCATGGAGGTCTGCGAGCAGGATCCGGAGCCCGGATACCATGGAGCGACCGTGACGTGCTTCGCGAATGAAATTGCCGGAAAAGAATTCCGGGATGTGTTCCAGCAAGTGGGGCTTACGGAGGATGACATAGGCCGTTATATGGTTTCGACAGAGTCTCTGCCACCGGTAGAGCAGAAGATCCTGGCGGTAGCCGATCCACAGGGACGACTGGGAGCACTCACAAAACAGGCAGAACGGTTCCTGACCCATGTGGATACAAAAGAAATCTTACATGCGGATCAGAGGGAGAGGACGATTTTAGGATTAAAGGAAATGCTCACACCGGAACGCGCGGAAGAGCTGCACGTAATTGCGGATCGTTATCAGCAAATTTATCATGACAAAAAGCAAAAAATGTACGCATACAACAGACGAGCCGAAGGAATAGGGGAGCGCGACCGCCCTGTAAGGAGCATCTGGTCTTACAAAGAAGCCGCGACCGTTTTTTTCGGAAACGTTCGTGGTAATCTGAATGTGTGATAGACTTGTCGGATATCTTTTCTTGACTTTGCGTGCGATCTGATTTATTATACTTACAAAAGTAACTCACGAGTTACTAACTCACGAGTGCAATTATTGGAGGTGAACGAATGAGTCAGTTCTATTGCCGTGATGATGAACTTCGAAAGCTGAATAAACGATATGCAGGTGATAAATTTGAGTGCATTGTTATCTATGGCAGGAGGCGTGTTGGTAAAACAGCATTGATCAATGAGTTTTGTAAGGATAAACCAACCATTTTCTTTTCCGCTTTGAATACGACAGGCAAAGAAAATCTGGAAGCACTTTCAAAGTCGATCATGAGTTTTGAAAGACCTGATATGGAGTCCGCACCTGAATTTCGATCTTATGATGATGCCCTGGATGAGCTGACAGCACTTTCTAAAGAGAGACGGATTGTCTTCGTTATTGACGAGTATCCATATCTTGCGAAAGCAAAGCCATCCATTTCAGCAATGTTGCAGCACATTATTGACCACAAATGGACAGAGTCCAGAATGTATCTGATCCTTTGCGGTTCGTCTATGAGTTTTATGGAAAGCCAGGTACTCGGCAAGGAAAGTCCGCTGTACGGCAGACGCACTGGTCAGTTTAAGATTGAGCCACTGGATTATAAAGAAACAGCGGTATTTCATCCAGGCTTGTCTGCGGAAGATAATTCCCTGATTTATGGAATTACTGGAGGCGTTCCGCATTATATCAACAAGTTGGATGTAAAGGACAGTGTGGACGAGGCCCTGTTGGATAATTTCTTCGACCGTTCCAGTTATCTGTATGAGGAGCCAGGAAATCTATTGAAGCAGGAACTCAGAGAACCGGCTATCTATAATGCAATCATCAAAGCGATTGCAGAGGGGGCTTCTCGTCTGAACGATATTAAGATGAAGGTTGGCGAGGAAAATTCGGTCGTATCAAAGTATTTAAAAACGCTGATTGGCCTTGGTATTGTCAAAAAGGAAACTCCGATTGCAGAAAAACCAGGAAAGAAAACCATCTATCTGCTGGCTGATAACTTCTTCCGTTTCTGGTATAGGTTTGTGCCTGTCAATATGAGCGCCATTGATTCTGGCAGAATTACAAAAACTTACCAGAATGCCGTAAAGCAATATCTTCCAGATTACATGGGCTTGATATTTGAAAAGATGTGTCAGGATTATCTGCTTTATTATTCTGACAATCTTCCGATTGAACTGAGCAAAATCGGTCAATGGTGGGGTACAGATCCGAAAAAGAAAAAGCAGATACAGATTGATATTGTTGGAACACCTGTTTCGGGTAAAGACTATATTATTGGTTCGTGTAAGTACAGGAACGAGAAAATTGGTGTGGATGAACTCGATCTGATTAGAGATTATGCATCCGTCTTCGGAAATGGCAGCAACTATTACTATTATATCTTTTCGAAAGGCGGTTTTACGGATGGACTTCTTCAGGCACAGGAGCGGGGCGAGGTTAAGCTGATAACGCTGGAAGATCTTTACAGTTGAAAGGAATAGTATGCTGTATTATAAATTAGACGTGTGTGCTACATTAAAGGCAAAGTGTTGGACAAGCTCGCGCTGCAGAAAAACGGCTACATGACAGCCGGGACTTTTGTAAACATCCGGGCAGGGAAAATGGTAAGCCCGGATAAACTGGACGCGATCTGCGACTTACTGGATATGCAGCAGGGAGATATCATCGGGTTTAAACGAGGCAAAGAGGACGTATAACTGCCGGGAATATGAGGCTCTTAATCGCATGTCGCGGTCAAGGGCCTTTTTATCCGGACGGAATCTATGATGAGGGCGGAAGGGCTGTATTCGATACTGTCGTTCGGACTAAACCCCATTATCTGCAAATTTTGCATAAAGTTACCAAAAACTGTTATCCGCAAAACGAAGATATAAAACCGATAAAAATTAATGCACATTTCGCAGTCCAATCGAGTAGGAGGCGGTTAGTTACCGCCTCCTACTCGATCTGATTTGCGTTTTAAAGTTTTATGTGACAAATAAAATAACCTATGATATTATAGAAACAATATAAGCGAAAATGACTTTTGCGGAAACAAAAGTGTCTTTATATTTTTTCTCGTATACTTCCTAGTTACTTACAGATAGAGAAGCATATTGCGGATAAAATAACATCTTTACGTGAAAAGCGTGATATCAGTAAATACAGATTATCGCAGCTGCCGGGTATTTCCCTGTCGTCACGGGGAAGAGTCATGGAGCAGGAAACAGTAATGTCAATGCTTCGTGGACTTCGGAAGTAGGAGAACAGTTCGAGTATATGTATCGGCTGTTCTTTTTTTGCTTTGGAACATTAAAACGGTAATTTTTTCTTGTGTATAGTAGAACGTTAAAGTATAATAAAATCAGTTTCTTTGCATAAGTTTAACCGAATCAGGTAAATCCCCTGCTTCAATTGCGAAAAGCAATAAGTAGTGGGTGGGGATTTGCTTGTATCAGGAGGAGTGGAAACTTCTTCTGATAAACTGCGGAGCAGTTATTTGGTTATGAGCAAGTAGCAAAGCGGATTGAAAATATCCGCTGGACAAGCTTAAAAGGATGATCGGCAAACCAGATGAAAGTCTGGGACGCAAAGCTACAGGGCCTTTAAAATGGCAGCCAGTTGCATGAAATGAGGTGCACTGTCTGTCTGACAGTGTTTTTTTATGGTGTTATTTCATAGACGTAACAATAATGATTTTATCAGGAAAGAATGAGGAAAATAAAAGTATGAAAAAGGTAAAACATTGTCTGATAGCAGTGGTGTCGGGGGTACTTGTAGCAACTGCTGTCTTGTCTGGATGCGGACAGTCAAAGAAAAAAGTATCTAAAAACGATGATCATCTTACCGTTTATCTGTGGGAAAATCGTTTGATGAAAAATATTGCACCCTATATCCATTGAAGTGCTATACTAACGTTGTAACAGTAGTGGCTAATA